>JAWCOP010000024.1:0-8532 GCA_038847005.1 Bathyarchaeia archaeon
ACCCTTTAATAGGACCCGGGGGGACCAAGGGGCGAACCGATCCGGGTGAGGGGTCTTGGATCCGATGGCCTTCCAGCTGGCGATCATATGCGGCATATTATCGGGGGGGATATCCTCCCTATTCAAGCGGCGCAATAGGGAGGGGCGGGCCCAAGCGGAGGCGATCGGCAGCGCCCGGGCCGGGTCCTTGGAGGAATTGAGGCGGGAGCTGGCCCTCCCCATGCTCAGGAGGCAAATAGCCTCGTTCGCGGTCGATGCCCTGCGGGATGCCGTTGCGAAGGGGATGGGGGGGCCGGGCTTGAGGAGCCTCCTGGAGCGCTATGAGGAGGAGCTCAGGGCCTTGGATGAGGCCCTATACCCGAGGGAGGTGGAGCTCAAGATCCTCGAGCTGGAGGGGGCGAAGGCGAGGCTGAGGGAGTTCCTCGAGGCCAAGATCGGCGAGATCGATTCGAAGATAGCTGAGCTGAGGAGGGCGCTGGAGCTCGGGGAGAGGGTTAAGCTGGATTTCGAGGCGCCGAGGCCGGAGGATTACGAGGGCAAGGCGAAGGCCCTTCTCAAGGACCTCGGGGGGCGGGCCGGGGAGCTGGAGAAGGAGCTCGAGGCGATAGATAAGGAGGTCCTATCGGCCTTGGAGCGGTTGGAGAGGCTGGAGGCGGAGGGTTGAGGGCGGATCGGCTCGAGGCCGCCAAGAGGGCGGCCGCCGAAAGGGCATCGGCCCTCGTCCGAAGCGGCCAAATCGTGGGCCTCGGGAGCGGCAGCACGGTCGCCCTCGTCGTGGAGGCCTTGGCCAAGAGGGTTGAGGGGGAGGGGCTGAGGGCCGAGTTCGTCCCATCCTCCTATCAGATCCAGCTCTTGGCGGTGGAGAAGGGCCTCAGGGTCCTAGACTTCTTGGGGGCCGATAGGATAGATTTGGCGATAGATGGCGCGGATCAGGTCGATCGGGAGCTGAACTTGGTGAAGGGGGGAGGCGGGGCCCTAACGAGGGAGAAGATAGTGGATGCGTTCGCCTCCGAGCTCGTCATCGTCGTGGATGAGGGGAAGCTCTCCGATCGGCTCGGCGTTGGCCAGCCGATACCGATCGAGATCCTACCGTTCGCCCTGCCGCTGGCCATCAGGGAGGTCAAGAGGCTCGGGGGCAAGCCGAGCCTGAGGATTGGGGCCGGGAAGGTGGGGCCCGTGATCACCGACAACGGGGGCTTCATCCTCGATGCGGACTTCGGCCCCATAGATGACCCCAAGCGCCTCGATGCGGATCTAAGGTCCATACCGGGCGTTGTGGAAACGGGCATATTCGCCGGCATGGCCCATAGGGTCTACGTCGGAAGGGCCGATGGAACCGTGGAGGTCCTGAAAAGGTGAAGGTGCCGAGGGCGGGATTCCCGGCCGTTTGGCTGTCGAACCCGCGACCTCTGGATCGCCCAGAGGGGCTCAATCCCTTATGAGTCCAGCGCTTTGGCCCTTTCGGGCTCTGACCGCAGCTGAGCCACCTCGGCATTGTTGCCTCGGGGATGGGGCGATAAAAAAGTTTTAACGGGCATCGGCGGTCCCCGCGGGCGGCGGCCTTTTTAAATGGGATGGCCGCAATCCCAAGGGCGGTGGCGATGCCCCTTGGGGCGATATTTGAGGATTGAGGACCTAGACCTAAGGGATAAGGCCGTTTTCCTCAGGGTCGATATAAATTCGCCGATCGATCCCAAAACGGGCCGGATACTCGACGATACTAGGATAAAGTCGGTTAAGGAAACGCTGGATGCCCTATCCGGATCCAAGGTCGTCATAGGGGCCCATCAGGGAAGGCCCGGGGATGAGGATTTCACATCCCTCAAGGCCCACGCGGAGCTGATGGAGAGGGCCGTTGGGAGGCGCGTCGAGTTCATCGAGGATATATTCGGCCCATTGGCCAGGAAGGCCATAGGGGGAATGGGGGCGGGCGACATCCTCCTTTTGGAGAACCTCAGGTTCGCCTCCGAGGAGATCCTCGATGCCCCGCCCGAGGCCCTCGCCAAGACCCATTTGGTCAGGAACTTGGCCCCTCTCCTCGACGCCTACGTCAACGATGCCTTCGCGACGGCCCATAGGGCCAGCGCATCCATAGTGGGCTTCCCGGAGGTTTTGCCATCCGCGGCCGGGAAGCTGATGGAGGCGGAGCTGAGGGCCTTGGAGGCGATAACCGAATCCCCGAGGAGGCCCTGCGTATTCGTCATCGGCGGCGCCAAGGTGGAGGATAAGGTCCCGGTCGCGAAGAACGCGCTCGAGCGGGGCTACGCCGATAGGGTCTTGGTCGGGGGGTTGGTCGCGAAGGTCTTCCTTAAGGCGGCGGGGCTTGAGCTCGGCAAGGGGGAGGAGGCGGCCCTATCGAAGAGGGGGGCCCTCGTGGAGATGGCGAAGGGGCTCCTCGGGAAATGGGGCGATAGGATAGCCATGCCGAGGGATGTCGCCGTAAAGCGCGATGGCGGGAGGGGGGAGGTGCCGGTTCAAAGGATGCGCGAATTCGATTCCTCGATGGACCTTGGGGCGGAGACGATCGAGGAATACTCCTCGATCATAAGCGGGGCCGGGACGATCGTTGCGAACGGCCCTATGGGGGTCTTCGAGGAGGAGGGCTTCGCGCTGGGCACTATGGCCATAGTGGAGGCGATCGCCAACTCCAAGGCCTTCAAGGTCATCGGCGGGGGCCATTTGGCCGTTTTGGCCCAAGAGCTCGGGATCGCCAATAAATTCTCCCACGTGAGCACGGGGGGAGGGGCGCTGCTCAAGCTCCTCTCCGGAGGGTCCCTCCCGGCCATCGAGGCCCTCGAGAGGGCGGCCGAGAGGTTCCGATCCAAGGCCTAGCGGATGAATGCCCGCCCGATCCCGCGATGCCTATTTAACGGCCGGGGGGAAGGGCCATCGGGACGAGGGATGGAATCGGATGGTGATGGGCTTGATGCCGGAGGCCATTTCCCCGGATAGGACCAAGGTAGGCTGGATAGGAACGGGCGTCATGGGCAAGCCGATGTGCGGCCATATCCTCAAGGCCGGCTATCGGGTCACCTTGTATAACAGGACCAAGGCGAAGGCTGAGGAGCTGATCGCGAGGGGCGCCAAATGGGCCGGGAGCCCGAGGGAGGTGGCCGAGGAGGCCGATGTCGTCTTCACGATGGTGGGCTATCCCGAGGACGTTAGGGAGGTATACTTGGGCCCGAACGGGATCTTGGCCGGGGCCAAGAGGGGCTCGATAATGGTCGATATGAGCACCAGCCAGCCCTCATTGGCCGTTGAGATATACTCGAGGGCGAAGGCCATCGGCGCCCACGCCTTGGATGCGCCCGTATCGGGCGGCGATATCGGGGCCAGGGAGGCAACCCTCTCCATAATGATCGGCGGGGATAGGGATATCGCGGAGCGCGTAAAGCCCCTCTTCCAGCTCATGGGCAAGAGCATCAGATATATGGGGCCCGCCGGGTCGGGCCAAAGCGCGAAGCTTTGCAACCAAATCCTGATCGCCTCCACAATGATAGGCGTAGTGGAATGCCTCCTCTACGCCCATAAATCCGGCTTGGACCTGATGGACGTGATAGCGGCCGTTGGGAGCGGCGCGGCCGGGTGCTGGTCGATAAACAACCTCGGGCCCAGGATCGTCAGGAGGGATTTCGATCCGGGATTCATGGTGGAGCATTTCGTTAAGGATATGGGGATAGCCCTCGAGGAGGCGAAGAGGATGAACCTGGCCCTGCCGGGGCTCGCGATGGCGCAGCAATTCTACGTCGCCCTCAAGGCCAAGGGCAAGGGGAGGCTGGGGACCCAGGCGCTCGCGCTGGTCCTGGAGGAGTTGAACAACGCCAAGATCGAGGGGGCCGCTAATCGCTAGCTACCTCGAGCTGCAGGTTGAGCCTCTTGCATAGCTTCAGGATCCTGCTCTGGCATTTCTTCAAATAGGCCCTCTTATACTCGGAGGGTATGAAGAGCCTCACCGCCTCCTCGTCGACGTCGACATCGTACTCCGGCACGTGCCTCGATAGGATCTTGGCTATCATGGCCCTGTTCCGATCGCCCCCCTCGCCTGCCGGCCTCTTGATCGGGACCACGAAGGTCCTCTCGCCGAATACGTAGAGCTCATACTCCACCTCCCCCGTCGCGAAGTTCTTCACGAGGACCGTGGGCCTCGCGAGATCCCCCCTCCTCAGCCCGGCCGGCACCTTCACCGTCATCTCCAAGGTATGGATCTTGGAGACGATCCCCCCATCCATGAAGATCACCGTATCCACTATCGATGGCAGGACGCCCACGTCGACCTTGTTCGCGACCCTTTGGATGGCGTCTATCGGATTCGTCGCATGGATGACCCCAACCATGCCTATCCCGGCGAACCTCAGGTCGATGAATACCTTGAAGTCCTCCTCATCCCGCATCTCATCGAATATCGTATAATCCGGCCTGCTGAGGAGGAGGACGTCGTGTAGCTCCCCCTCCTTCGAGGCGCTTTTGGAATACTGCGTTATATCCGGCGGGAGCTGGAGGTCCCTGGGGCTCTCTATCGTCTTCACGACCTTGTTCAAGGACCTATAATGCTCCGCCAAGGCTTGGGCGAAGGTGCTCTTCCCCATCCCCGGCGGGCCCGCTATCATTATGCCCTCCGCGCCGCCCTCGAGGCGCTCGACCAGCCTCGGCGGGAGGCCGTAATCCCTCAGCCTCCTCCTCAATATCGGCCTGACGACCGTTATCTCGAGGCCATCGGAGAACGGGGGCCTGGTTATGACTATCCTATAATCCCTGAGCTGCATTATCGTGGCGCCGGGCTTGCTGACCTCTATGAACGCCTCCTCGCCCAAGGAGGCGTAAACGTCCTGCGTTATCTGCGATATGATCATCTCCAAGTCCTCCCTCGATAGCGGATCGTCCCTGAGGTCCTCGAAGAACCATTTCGATGGCGCCCCCCTCTTCACCCTCGGGGGGACCCCCTCCTTCAGGTGGAGGCTCATGACGTCGCCCGAGAATATCTCCTCCAGCCTCAGGAGGCGCTCCGGGGATTCGTAAACCACCTTCGCCCCCAAGGCCTCCGCCAACCTGGCCATTATGGGATCGCAGGTCACTATGGAGGCGCCCAGGGCGAGGGCCGTTTCGCTCAGGGCCCGCCTCATGTTGTTACTGCCGGCTTGGGCCCCATCGCCTATGTACTCCAGCCCAACGCCCATCTCGGCGCAAGCGAGCCTGAGCTCGTTCAGGCCCGAGATCCCCGATAGATCGCCCAAATCGCCCTTCGCCTCCAAGCTCGATATGATGCCCCTATGGATCAGTATCTTGCCCCCTATCTTACCCTGCTTCAGCATCCGGGGTACCGCTTTGATCCTTATGGCCGATTCGTCCGGGATATATGCCGCAGGAGACATCCTTTCTGACTTGCCCGAGCGATTGGGCTTGGAGAGCGAGCCCCGAACTCCCTTATAAACCGCTCCCTCCGCCCTCGGGCCGCCGGGATTGGGAAACCTTTAAGAGCATCCCCCCATGGATCCACCTTTCAAGAGTTGTTGAGGATTGGGTGAACGTAAAATCGGTTGATGAGGAGGGGGCCCCCGGATGGGGGCTCCGGAAATCGGAGCGGTTGATAATATACGATACGACGCTCCGGGATGGGAATCAAGCGTTCGCCGTGAACTTCTCCGTGGAGGATAAGCTGAAGATAGCTAGGAAGCTCGATGAATTGGACATCCATTACATAGAGGGCGGATGGCCGAACCCCACGAACCCGAGCGAGCTGGAGTTCTTCAAGCGGGTCAAGAGCGAGGGGCTGAGGGCCAAGGTGGCGGCGTTCGGAATGACCAGGAGGCCCGGGTCCAAGCCCGAGGAGGATCCGAACCTGAACTCCCTCCTCGAGGCCGAGCCGGATTGCGTCACGATCTTCGGGAAGACTTGGAGGCTCCACGTCGAAAGGGTCTTGGAGACGACGGCCGAGGAGAACTTGGCCATGATAGCCAGCTCGATCGAGTACGTAAAGGCGCACGGCTACGAGGTCATTTACGATGCGGAGCACTTCTTCGATGGCTACAAAAACGATCCGTATTATGCGATGGAGACGCTGAGGGCCGCCTCCGAGGGCGGCGCGGATCAAATGGTCCTTTGCGATACGAGGGGCGCGTCCCTGCCGATGGAGATCTTCCGGGCCACCGAGGGGGTCGCCAAGGAGTTCCGGGGGATCGCGATAGGCATACATGCCCACAACGATAAGGGCTTGGCCACCGCCAACTCCCTCTTCGCCCTGATGGCCGGCGCGAGGCATGTGCAGGGCACCATAAACGGGATAGGTGAGAGGTGCGGCAACGCCGACCTGATCGAGGTCCTTGGCAACGCGAAGCTGAGCTTGGGGATGGATTTGGAGCTGGACCTCTCGGCCCTCTCCAAGGTATCGAGCTATGTCTACGAAATAGCGGGGCTGAGCCCCAACGATCGCCAGCCCTTCGTCGGGAAATGCGCCTTCGCCCATAAGGGAGGGGTCCATGGCCACGCGGTCCTGAAGTGCCCCGAGGCGTACGAGTTCGTGGACCCATCGGTCTTGGGCGGGAGCCGTTTCATATTGGTATCCTCCCAAGCCGGGAGGGCCAACCTATTGGCCAAGGCCAAGGGGTTCGGATACGACCTCGAGAGGGACGATCCAAGGTTGGCGAGGATCTTGGAGAGGGTCAAGGAGATGGAGGGGGAGGGATACCATTTCGAGAACGCCGATGCCACGCTCGACCTGGTCTTGGCCAGATCCCTGGGGATCGATCCGAAGTACTTCGACATAGAGGGCTGGAGGGTCATAGTGAGCGGTGGGAAGGGCGGCGTGACCTCGGAGAGCACCGTGAAGCTGAGGGTCAATGGCGAGGAGCTCCTGACGGCCTCGGAGGGCAACGGGCCCGTGAACGCCTTCGACCTAGCCCTCAGGAAGGCCTTGGGATCGAGGTATCGGGAGCTATCGGGCGTTAGCCTCGCGGGGTATAGGGTCAGGGAGATAGACGTGGAGCGGGGGACCGCCGCGAAGGTCAGGGTCCATATAGAGTTCGAGGCCGATGGCAGGAGGTGGTCCACGGTGGGCGTTTCTACGAATATCTTGGAGGCGAGCAAGGAGGCGCTGGAGGATGGCTACCTCTACTACCTATACAGGATAAGGGGTTCAAAAAGAGGTGGGGGTTGAGGGCTTTAAGGGGTTTGGGCTAATCGCTGGAGCTCTCGCTTTCGCTCTCGCTCTCGCCCTTGCCCTTGGATGGCGGGGAGGGCGTCTCCTTCGACTTCCCGGCCGCTATGACGTCGTCGATCCTCAATATCATCGAGGCGGCCTCGGTGGCCGATTTGATGACCTGCTCCTTGACGACCAATGGCTCGATCACGTTGCCCTTATACATGTCCTCGATCTTCCCGCTGAAGGCGCTCACCCCGGCCCATCTCTCGCCCTTCTCGTGGCGGGACCTCAGCTCGACGAGTATATCGATCGGGTCTAAGCCCGCGTTCTCCGCCAAGGTCGTTGGTATCTCCTCCAAGGCCTCGGCGAAGGCCATTATGGCGAGCTGTTCCCGCCCCGAGAGCGTGCCGGCGAAGCGCTTGAGCTGAACGGCCACCTCCATCTCCGGGGCTCCGCCGCCCGCGACGATCTTCGGGGTTTGGACCACGTCCCTGACGACCGCCAGCGCGTCGTGTATGCCCCTCTCCACCTCATCCACTATGCGCTCGGCGCCGCCCCTCGCCAAGATCGTGACGGACCTAGACTCCTTGCATCCCTCGATGAACGTCATCTTGTCATCCGCGACCTTCCTCTCCTCCACCAGCTTCGCGCTGCCCAGGTCCGAGGGCTTCAGGTCCTCTATGTTGGTGACGATCCTCCCGCCGGTGGCCTTGGCGAGCTTCTCCATATCCGATTGCTTGGCCCTCCTCACGGCCAATATCCCCTTCTTGGCCAAGAAGTGCTGGGCTATGTCGTCGATCCCCTTCTCGCATATCAGGACGTTGGCGCCGGTCGAAGCGATCTTCTCCACCATGTTCCTCAGGATCCTCTCCTCCTCATCCAAGAAGGCCTTCATCTGGTTCGGGTCCTGGATGTTTATCTTGGCGTCGAACTCGGTCTTCTCCACCTCTAGGGGGCAATTTAGGAGGGCGATCTTCGCGTTCTCGATGCGCTTCGGCATCCCGGGATGGACCACCTCCTTGTCGAGCACTATGCCATCTATCAGCTTGGTATCCGTCACCGAGCCACCGGCCTTCTTCTCCACCTTCACGTCGTCGATGTCCACCTTATAGCCCTCGGGCGTCTTCTGCGCTACCTTCAGTATGGCCTCTACGGCCATGTCGGCTATCAGGTCCGCGTGCTCGGCCGATGCCTTGCTCGCTTGGGAAACAGAGGCGATCCTCTTGAGGATCTCCTTGTCGGTCGGGTTAACATCGATGGCGATCTTCCTGAGGGTTTCCAAGGACTTCTCCGCCGCCTTTCCGAACCCATCCACTATTATGGTCGGATGGACCTCCTTCTCTATCAAATCCTCGGCCTTCTCCAAGAGGGCGCCGGCCAGCACGACGGCCGTGGTC
>JAWCOP010000025.1:0-1444 GCA_038847005.1 Bathyarchaeia archaeon
GCCGGGGGCCGGGTATGAAGGAATCCGCTGGGCCGGATCCCCGGCTGGAATTGGAGAGGCTGGCCGAGGAGATACGCCGTTGTAGGAAATGCCCCCTGCACAGGACTAGGAACAGGGCCGTGCCCGGCGAGGGCCCCCATGACGCCGCTATATTCTTCATAGGGGAGGGCCCGGGAAGGGCCGAGGACCGCGAGGGCAGGCCCTTCGTCGGAAGGGCCGGCAAGGCCCTCGATGGGCTTTTATCCGGGATAGGGCTCGAGCGGGCTCGGGTGTTCATAGGGAACGTGGTCAAATGCCGGCCCCTCGATGCGCGGGGCGGGGATAGGAGGCCTACGGAGGAGGAGATCGAGGCCTGCTCGCCCTATTTGGATAAGCAGCTGGAACTCATAAGGCCGAGGATAATATGTGCCTTGGGCGATACGGCCACTAGGTATGCCCTAAAGAGGTATGGGCTCGCCGCCTATAGGATCGGCGAGCTCCACGGCCGAACACTCAGGGTTGGCGACTCCCTCCTATTCCCCATGTACCATCCCTCGGCCGCCCTATACAGGGCGCGGCTGATGGCCTCGATGCGAGAGGACTTCGAGAGGCTTAGAGCCCTAACCTCGGATTTTGGGATCGCTTAAGGCCAATGGCCCCCCGATCCGCGGCATGGTTATATTGTCCCAGCGGGGGATCAATCCCCGGTCGGGCTTGGGATACGGGCGCTTGAGCGAGCGATTGATCGCCGAGCTGGAGGCCATAGTGGGGCCGGAGAATATATCCACGAGGGCCGAGGACCTTCTCTGCGGATCCTATGAGGCGACCCCGCTGATTGAATATAGGCCCGACGTTATCTTGGCGCCGAGGACCGCGGAGCAGGTTTCTGAGATCCTCCTCTTGGCGAATCGCCACCGCATACCCGTTACGCCGAGGGGGGCCGGAACCAGCTTGGCCGGCAACTCCTTGACGGTGGCGGGCGGCATATGCCTCGATATGAGCTCCATGAAGGCCATACTGGAGTTCGATGGGGCGAACCAAACGATCTCCGTGGAGCCCGGCGTCGTATGCGATACCTTGAACGATTACCTAGCGGATCGAGGGTTCTTCTTCCCCCCGGATCCGGCCAGCAGCTCGGCCGCCACGATAGGTGGAATGGTCGCCAACAACAGCGGCGGGAACAGGGCCCTGAAGTACGGCGTTACTAGGGATCACGTTCTATGGCTGGAGGCGGTCCTGCCGACCGGGGAGGCCATCAGGACGGGCTCGAGGACCTTGAAATCGGTTTCGGGCTACGATCTTACTAGGCTCCTCATAGGCTCAGAAGGGACATTGGCCGTCATCACGAAGGTCGGGCTAAGGGTGATGCCCCTCCCCGAGGCCCGCGCGGTATCCCTGTATATATTCGATGATGTCGAGGGGGCCGTGAGGACTGCCGTTGAGATAAAGTCCTCGGGGATCATGC
>JAWCOP010000025.1:1454-8449 GCA_038847005.1 Bathyarchaeia archaeon
GGATTGCCCGGAGGGATGCGCGGTCATAGTGGAGTGCGATGGATGGAGGGAGGCTGTGGAGAGGGAGGCGGAATCGATCCATAGGATAGCCCTGAGGAGAGGGCCCAAGTTCTTCCAAAGGGCCTCCTCCCCGGAGGAGGCGGAGCGCCTCATCTCTGCCAGGAAGGCCGCCCTACCCGCCCTCTCGAGGGCCGCGCCCACGATATTCATGGAGGATTTCACCGTCCCCGTGACCAAGATACCCGAGGCCTACGCGAGGATAGCCAGAATACCGGATGGGCTGGATGCTCCCATTGGGATCAGCACCTTCGGCCACATAGGGGAGGGGAACCTCCATCCGAACTTCCTCTTCGATGGGAACGATCCGGAGCAGAGGAGGGCCTTCCTGAAGGCCCTCGACCTCTTGTATAGGGAGGTCGTCGTCCCATTGGGCGGGAGCATCACCGGGGAGCATGGGGTCGGGCTCTCGAGGGGCGATTATATTGAGCTCGAGCATGGGGCGAAGGCGGTGGGCCTGATGCGCGAGATCAAGAGGATATTCGATCCGAATATGATCCTGAATCCATATAAGGCGAAGGGCGGGCCCTGGCCACCGCCCATGGGGATCGGGGGGTTGCATTGACAACGGGCGCCTTGGAGGGGCCCCTGAAGGGCTATTTTGGGGATTTGGAGAAATGCGTCAGGTGCGGGTTTTGCAGGGAGCTCTGCCCCGTGGGCGACCTCTATCCATGGGAGGCAAACTTCCCAAGGGGCAAGGTACAGCTGCTGAAGGCCTTGGCGAGGGGGAACCTCCGAGTTTCCGATTACGTATTGGACCGGATGTATTTCTGCACGACCTGCGGCTATTGCTCGAAGAGGTGCCCATCCGGCGTTAGGACGAACGAGGCCTTCGAGGCGGCTAGGGCGGCGTTCGTGGCGCTCGGCCTCGGGGCCCCGGAGGAGCACCTAAGGATAGTTGGGAGCGTATTGAGGCTCGGCAACCCCTTCGGGGAGGCGGAGGGGGATAGGGAGCGCTGGATGCCGCCTTGGCTGAAGGCTGGGAGGAGGTCCAAGGTGCTATATTGGGCCGGCTGCATGGCATCGTATAGACTCGAGGAAACGGCCGTTTCGACTGCGAGGATCTTGGACGCGGCCGGGTTGGATTTCACGACGCTCGGTAGGGCGGAGGGCGATTGCGGATCGATCCTGATAAGGACGGGCCATTGGCGGGAGGCCGAGGGGTTGGCGAGGGAGAACGCGAGGAAGTTCGAGGGGCTCGGCATAGAGGCGCTCGTGACCTCTTGCCCCGGTTGCTTCAGGACCTTCGCCAACGATTACCCGAGGCTCTTCGGGATAGACTTGGAACGGGATCTGGGCTTGGAGGTACTCCACTCCTCCCAGCTCTTCGAGAGGCTGATGAGGGAGGGTAGGATAAACGCATCGGGCCTCGATATGAAGGTGGCCTATCATGACCCATGCCATCTGGGAAGGCATATGGGGGTATACGATCCCCCCAGGAACGCGATCCGGGGCGCCGGAGCGGAGATAATCGAGCATTCGAAATCGCGCTGGCTCGCCTCCTGCTGCGGCGCCGGCGGCGGCTTCAGATCCGCCCATGGAGAGCTCTCGATAAGGCAAGCTGCCAGGAGGGCGAGACAGCTATCCGATTTGGCCGTCGATGCGATCGTCACCGCGTGCCCGTTCTGCGTCGTGAATCTGAGGAGAGGGATCGAGGAGCTCGGGAGGAATATGCCCGTCTACGACCTCCCGGCGTTCCTCGAGGAAGCCATGGCGAGGGGATGAGGCCCGCTCGATCAATTGGTGTAGCGGAGGCCGATCGCCCTGCGGCGATTAAGGCCCAATAGCGAGAGGGCCGATACCATCAGTACCAGCGCCAATATGGGCAACGAGCCCATCGGGGCCTCCGGGATGAACGTGAACCCGAGCTGCGCGCTGGCGTCCTCGAATCCGGGCTTGCTGGCGGTCAAGAAAGCCCTATAGGGCCCGGCTTCGGAGCCGGCCGGCATTTTAAATTCATAATTGAAACGACCCTCTTCATCCGTATATAACAGGGCCAAGCCTACCGGCCTCCCCGATTCAGAGTTGATTTGGATCGATATCGCCGCGTCCCGCACGGGGTTCCCCCCCTCATCCTTGAGCATCCCGGAAATCGCTATGGCCTCGCCCGCGCCATATGAGGGCTTGGACATCGAGGCCATTAGCGAGAGCTTCGCCCCCTCCGCTGCCGGGAGAGCGGCGAGCGCGATAGCCAGCGACGCTAAGAGCAATGCGCTCATGAGCCCCCTCAAATCGATCACCACCCTTCCATGGCTGGCGCGCAGCCGGCTCGTATGGGCATGGGAATAAAAGGTTTAGGTAATTTCCCGGAAGCATCGGGGCCGGGGAAATCCTACCCGGACTGGGCGGACTGGGTCGCGGTCCCTGTTTCGGATGTGGTCGCGGCCTCCGACGTGGTCGTGGAGGTCGAGGTGGTGGAGGTTGCCGCCTCGCTCGTTGTGCTCGCAGTAGTTGTCGTTGTAGTTGTGGTTGTCGCGCTCGTAGTGGTCGAGGTCGAAGTGGTCGTAGTTGTGGCCGTCGTTGTTGTGGTTGTGGTGGTAGTGGTGGTCGTCGCCGTTTCGGTCGTGCCCGTCGCGGTCGTCGTAGTCGTGCTGGCGGCGCTCGTTGTGCTCGTGGTAGCGGTTTCCGGGGGCGCCACAACGAATGACCCCGCTTGGCTGGCCAAGAACTTTCCGCCCTCGGATATCATCTTATCGGAGACGAACGCCTTCACCTTATAGGCTCCTGGGTAGGCATCTGCCGAGAGGGTTAGGCTGAACCCAGCCTTGACCTCGGCCCCCCGCCCTATGGCCGCTATTTGGAACTGAACCATCAATGGGACGCCGCCCGGGTCATCGACCTCCGCCCAAATCGTGCCCCTCTCCAGCGGGGCGCCCGCATTCCTGACGACCACCCATACTATGAGTGTTTCGCCCGGCGAGAAGGTGGATCTGGTGGCGTTCCCCATATCGCTCAGGTAGAGGGCCGCTATCGCCACGGCCGGGGTTTGGCTCTCCCCGACGCTGAAGGATGCCTGCCCTCGGCCATCCATGTAACCCTCTTTGCTGGCCGTTACGTAAGCCGTATAGGTTCCGGATTGGGCATCCTTCGGCAGGGTGAAACCGCTGCGGAAGGAGCCGATGGAATCGGTGGAGACCAAATCCGTTTGCATCGCCCCCCCGGAGGGGCCATCCACTTGTATCGAAACCCTCGCGCCCTCAACCAAGTTCCCGAAGGAATCCTTGACAAATCCCCTTATCTCAACGGCCTCCCCTTGGGCGTAGCTTTGCTTATCGGCCCCCACTGACACCACCAAAACTCCGGTGGGGATCCCCGTTGCGGTCGTCGTAACGGCCGTTGTGGTTGTGACCGTAGTAGCGGTGGAGGTGGCGTTCCTCCCCCTGCCAACCACCAAGGCCGCCTCAGCGGAATGGATTACATCCCCGCTTTTCCCGATGACCGTTAGGGTATAGACGCCCTCCGCAACGCTGGGCGTTACTATAACCGTCAGGATCGTGGCGAAGGGCGGCACGCCGTACGATTTATCGATGACCCCCGTGGCGCCGGGCGGCACCCCTTTGAGGCTTAGCTCAACCCTCTCCCTGAAGTGACCCATCGCCTTCACGGAGATCGCGTACTTGACGATGGAGAGCTTCCCGAGGGGAACGACCCTCGAGGAGGGCGTGAGATCGAGGAGGAAATCCTCCTCGGCCTTCGCGTGACCCTTCTTATCGTCGCCACCGGGGGGCTTCGCCGGACTGCCCCCGGCGGCTATCGCGGGCCCTACGCTTCCGATCAATAACAATAGCATCAGGACCGATGCGAACTCCCGCCTCATTCGCTTCGCACCGCTCTTTAAAGGAGTCCTCAGGGTATTTAAATGTTTCTATGTAGCACACATTTACTAATGAATTGAGGGCTTTACCGGGATCCGAGCCTCTCCGCTATGGCATGGGCTATTATGGGCAGCGCTATCGTGGCATCGCAGTACACGGTGGCCATCCTTCCCCCGATCAACTCCTTCCCCCAGCTTATGCCCTCCTCCAGCGTTGCGCCGCTGAGCCCTCCCCACTGAGGCGAATCGGTCGTTATCTGGACGGCGTATTTATGGGGATAGAAGCTCTCCTTTACGCCCCTCCTCTTCAGCCCCCTCCTGCCCGGGACCTCCAATCGATCGTACATGAGATCGGGGGTGACCGCGAAGAGCTGGATGAAGTCCTTGGGCACGCCCCCGCCTATATATATGACCCCCGTCTCCTTCACCCTCTCGGCCCTGCTCATGAACTCTATATAGTCGGCAGCGTTATCGATCCGCATCCTCCTGCCCCGGCCATAGGCCATCAATATGGCGTCGCCGTAGGGGCTGTCCACGATCGCGGGGCAGAATATATCCACGCCATGCCTATATGCGGCTGAAACGATGCAATCTATCCCGCGCCCATCCAAGAACTCCCCAAAGCGGCGCAGGAACTCCCTAGAGGACATTGATGGATTGCCGCCCTCGGCATCGACGAGATCGCAGATGAACTCGGCGATGAGGCTCGTCATTTCGAAATAATCCGATTCGACCCCGCAAAGGTCGAGGTATCTATTATACCCCTCCCTGAAGAGGTAGGGATCGTCCCCGCCCTCCAGCTGGTAATAACTATGGCCCATGGCCTCCACTATGTCCTCCGATATATTCGCCCCGGTCGGGACGAGGATATCTATGTATTCGTTCTCAATGAACCACTTTATTATCTTCCACTGCCCCGCCACGGAGAGGCTCCCCGCGTATCCCATTAGGACGGTGACATCCTCATCGGTTATCATCTCCGTTATTATATCAACGGCCTCGGAAAGCCTCCTGCCTTGGAACCCGGTCTTCCCCATGGCCTTGAGGAGCTCGTCGATGCTCCTATTCGGGATCACCTCCAAGGCCTCGACCCGACCAACGAGGAAATTTTCTCCCTCGATACTGGATCCATGCATCCGATCCCTTCCCCGCCTCTCCCCCAACTCCCCATCAATATCGAGAATCGACGTTCAACGCTATTATCTGTTTCCCCGATCTTCCTATCAGCTCGCGTGGAGATCGCCGGGGCTGAGCGGATCCCTCCGGCATTTGCAAAATGCTTATACGAATGGCCATCCGATCTGGGATCCAAGATGGGATTCGATGAAAGTGTTTGGGCCCTCATCGAGAGGATACCTAGGGGCCGGGTTACGACGTATAAGATAATAGCGGAAAGGTTGGGATCGAAGGCCTATAGGGCCGTTGGGAACGCATGCCGCAGGAATCCCAACGCCCCGAAGATCCCATGCCATAGGGTCGTAAATTCCGATGGCAGGGTGGGGGGTTATATGGGGAGGACCTCCGGCGCCCAAGTTGGAAGGAAGATCAAGATGCTGAGGGAGGAGGGCGTGGAGGTGGAGGGTGGCAGGGTCCTGAACTTCGAGGAGGTCCTATTCAGGTTTTAGCCGGCCCCGATCTGGCTCTGGCCGGTCCTAAAACGGAACCCATTCGATCGCTAGGAAGCATGCGATGGATCGAAATGCCCCCGCGTGGCCGACCTATTCCCTAGGCATTGTTGGCCCCTTCGCCCATCCGATCAGAATAATTATGATCTTTCGGATACCTTTTTCTCGCGTCCAATTACGGCATTTTTGTAACTCGAGATGTGGGATTGGAGCGCAGAAAATCTTTTCTAGGATAGAGGCTTATTGAAGCCAGAGATGCTGTCGTTGAGGCGGCCAAAACCGCGGGGCCTCCTTAGGGATGGCCCGCCTCCTTCCTTGGAGAATCGGGCGCCGGTGACCAATTTTCCAAATACTTTCCATGGCTGAGGCGGAGGCGGGCTCGGGATGCCGTTTCATGCGACGATTGAGGGGATGGAAAGTTCGGCCGGGGGGCGCCCGGGCGGGGGATTCGATGAGGCCCTGCTTGGGGCCGTTGATGAGGCGCTGCTGAGGCTATCGGAGGGCGTCAGGCATAGCGTTTATTGGTATTTGAAATGCAGATATGGGTTCGGGAGGGAGGATATCCCATCGAGGCCCGGGGATCTGGAGGCGGGCCTGAGGGGCCTATTCGGGAGGGGGGCCGATATAATCCTTAGGTGGGCGATAGAGGCGCTTTACGAGAGGCTTGGATTGGCCCTCGAGGCGAGGCCCGGCTGGGGGTTCGCGGATTACGTGGCCCATGCGAAGGGCTTAGCGAGCAGCCCTCCATCGCGATCCTAAGAGGACCATTTTCAAAATTCCCAAATTGGAATACGGAGTTATAATATCCGATTGAAAGATCGGCCCGACTTATGCCCTATAGGGTTTCTATCTTGGTCAGCGAATCCAAGGAGGAGAGCTCATAGGAGCCATCAAGCCTAGCCCTGGGCCTCAGCCCGATTATCCTCACCTTGGAGCCCGGCTCCAATCCCTTGGCCAGCTTTGATGAATCCCTCCAGAAGGCCACCCTGGTGATCGCGGATCCATCGTCGAGTAGGAGCGCCGTTAACTCCACGGACCTCCCATCGGCCGTCCGCACCTCGCTGGTGGAGGGGCCATCCACTATGATGCCCTCGACCGCCACGGGGCCCTTGGCGCTCGATATTGCGGCGAGCTTGGTGATCCTCGGGGCGAGCGGCAGATCCCTTACCTTGGCGCCGAGCACCAAGCTCCCCTCCCCGCCCAAGTTCAGCTGCACCTCCCCGAGCCTCTCCCTGCAAACGGCGTTCCTCATGTATATGATATCGCCCTCCTTAACGCCCTCCAAGGCCGCCGAGTTCTCGTTCCAGAACGACGCCATTATCAGGCCCGTTTCATCGAAGCATAGCGCCCTCCTGACCTCCGAGGTCCCCCCCTCCCTCGCCAACCTCTTAGGCTCCCCCTTCCTCGCCACCCTTAGCGCTATGTCGAGGCCCGGCGGGGGGCCGGGGGGGGGGGGGGCGGGAGGGGCCGGGGGGGGGGGGGGCGGGGGGGGGGGGGGG
>JAWCOP010000026.1:0-8129 GCA_038847005.1 Bathyarchaeia archaeon
AGGGGGGGAGCGCTGAGGGTAGTTAACGATGGCCTGATCGGCAGGAAGGCGAAGATCCTAAGGATAGTCGATAAGCTAGGGATCCGGGGCTGGGATTGGCTTAGGGAGATAAGGGCCGAGGAGGGGGAGGAGAGAGAGCGAAGGGAGTTCATGTATATGGAGGACGTCATAGCCGGCAGGCCGATATTCTCCTTCCCGGGCGCCAAGGGTGGCTTCAGGCTTAGGTATGGGAAGGCAAGGAATACGGGGCTCGCGGCCGTTGGCATACACCCCTCAACCATGATAGCCCTGAGGAAGTTCATAGCCACCGGGACCCAGCTGAAGCTCGAGCTCCCCGGAAAGGCCGGGGTCGCCCAGCCGGTAGATTCCATAGAACCTCCAGTGGTCAAGCTCAGGGACGGCTCGGTCCTCAGGCTCGAGGATCCCCGCATCGCCGAGGAGCTACTCGACTCGATCGATTCGATCCTCTTCCTAGGGGATATCCTCGTGGGCTTCGGGGAGTTTCTCGAGAACAATAGGCAGCTCTTCCCCTCGGGGTTCGTCGAGGAGTGGTGGGTGAAGATATTGGCGAAGGCCCTTAAGGGCGGGGGATCGATCGAAGGCCTCGGGCTGGATGCCCAAAGGTTGCGCTCATTCCTTATAGATCCACTAGGCCACAAACCCAGCCCTAGGGAGGCCCTTGCGATCTCAAGGCTCTTAAAAATACCCTTACACCCTAGGTACACGTACTTTTGGGATCACATAAGCCCCGTGGATTTCTCCTATTTGAGGGGCGGGTTGTTGGCCTCCCATGGGGATGAGGGAGAGATCACAGTGGAGTTCGACCCGAGGCTAAAAGGGATATTGGAAACGCTTTGCATCCCCCATAAGGTGGTTGGGGGGAGGATAGCCATCGGCGAGGAATCGCCGATCCTATTTGCTTGCTTGGCCTTAGAGGAGGGAGATCTGGAGATGCCCCCCGGGCTCCCCCCGATCAAAATCATAAAGGAGATCTCCGGCATCGAGATAATCCCTAAGGCCTTCGGATTCATCGGGGCTAGGATGGGGAGGCCCGAGAAGGCTAATAGAAGGGAGATGAAGCCCCTAGTCCATTGTATATTCCCGGTCGGGACTCATGGCGGCCCGAGGAGGGATGTGGTTCAAGCGGCGGAATCCTTCGGCTCCATATCCGTGGAGGTTGGGAGGAGGCGTTGCATTTCCTGCGGGGCCCTCGCCTTCGAAACTCGCTGTCCCGAATGCGGCGGATTAACGAACGCCGAGTACATCTGTAGGAGGTGCGGGAGAGCCTTAAAGGGGGGATATTGCGAGCATTGCAAATCCGATGCCCTCCCATACCAGCTATATTCGATCGACCTCAGGGCGATGCTCGATAGGGCGCTTAAGAGGCTCGGGATGGCAGATCCGCCCGAGATGGTAAAGGGGGTCAAGGGGCTCTCGAGTAGGGAAAAGGTCCCGGAGCCATTGGAGAAGGGTGTTTTGAGGAGCAAATACGGCCTATCCGTATACAAGGATGGCACCATAAGGTTCGATGTCACGAACGCGCCCTTGACCCACTTCAAGCCCAAGGAGATAGGGATGCCCGTGGAGAGGCTGAGGGAGCTGGGCTATGATTGCGATATGGATTGCAATAGATTGGAGAATCCGGACCAGCTTTGCCCCCTTAAGGTCCATGACATAATCATCCCCGTCAAATGCGCCGATTATCTCGTGAGGGTCGCGGGCTTCCTCGATGAGCTCTTGGAGAAGTTCTACGGCCTCCCCCCATATTATCGGGCGAAGGATAGGGGGGATCTGGTGGGCCATTTGGTAATAGGCCTCTCCCCCCATACCTCCGTTGGGGTCGTAGGGAGGATCATAGGCTTCACGGAGGCCTCCGTTTGCTTCGCTCACCCATTCTGGCACGCGGCCAAGAGGCGGGATTGCGATGGGGACGAGGATAGCGTATCCTTGGCCTTGGACGTATTCCTAAATTTCTCTAGGTCGTTCTTACCCTCCAAAATAGGCGGGCTGATGGATGCCCCATTGCTATTGAGCGTGGTGATAAATCCCTCCGAGATAGCTAGGCAGGCCTATAATATGGAGTCGCAGGGCTTTCCCTTGAGGTTCTTCGAGGAAACCGTGAAGAGATCCGATCCTAAGGTGGTTGGGGATATGATCGAGACGGCCCTTCATAAGATCGAAAGCGGCGATCCCTTCTCCCCCTTGGCCTTCACGCATTGGACCAGTGACATAAACGCGGGCAACCTCGAGAGCAGGTATAAAACGCTCGAAACGATGTTCGAGAAGATCGAGGAACAATTGAGGATCGCCGAGGCCGTGAGGGCCGTTGACTCGAGGGCCGTGGTCGGCAAGATACTCTCGACGCACCTCCTCCGGGACATGGTCGGAAATCTGAAGGCTTTCTCCGGGCAGAAGTTCAGGTGCTTGAAATGCAATTCCAAATTCAGGAGGATCCCCCTCAAGGGGGCTTGCATCAGGTGCGGGGGGAAGCTCTCCTTGACGGTCTACAAGGGGACCATGGAGAAATACTTGGGGAAGGCCGAGGAGCTCGTAAGGAAGTATGGGCTGGGGGGCTATTACGAACAACGCCTGAAGCTAATAAGGGAGGAGATAAATTCCCTATTCCCCGAAAGCCCAGCGGAGATGAGGGGGAGGCAAACTAATTTAGCGCAGTTTTTATAGGCCATCTCCCGCATCCTTATCAAACCTTGAAGGGCAGAACCGCCCCTCGGAGGGGTTTGAACCATTACATGCCTAAGCTCGATGGAGGCGAGATGAGGGTCCAAGGGAACCTTCACGCAGCACATGGAGCCATGCCGTTCGGGGGGATGCCCCTCCCGCCCGATTATGGGGAGATTAGGAGAATCGTTGAGGCGCACTTCCGCATAGAGGACGCTTGGGTCGAGGAGGGGAGCGCGCGATTCCTCGTGAGCTCCAGCAATGTTAAGGGGTCCTTTTTGGGGGCGGAGAGGGGCTTGGCGGGCTTGGGCTATATGCCATTCCTTAGATCGAGGGGGGATAGGCTCCTTATGGTCGTGGTGCCGAGGCCCTCATTGCCTCCATCAAAGCCGATTTGGAACCTCCTCCTCTTCCTCCTCACCATAGGGACCACAGCCTACGCTGGATATGAAATGTCCCTCGTGCTGGTAAGGAATGGGTTGGGGATAGACCCGGTCCAAGGGGCGCTCTCCTTCTCCGCGGCCCTATTGTCAATATTGGGCCTCCACGAATTGGGACATAAATTCATCGCCAATAGGAGGGGGGTTGAATCCACCCTCCCATACTTCATACCTTTCCCATCCTTCATAGGGACCTTCGGGGCCATCATAAGGACGAAGGTCCCAGCCCCGAATAAGGACGCGCTCTTCGATTTGGGCGCGGCTGGCCCCATCGCCGGCTTCTTGGCCTTGGTTCCGGCTGCGGCGATAGGCTTGAAGTTGTCCTATATAGTGGAGGTGAGCCGGATTCCACCCGGCACGATACCCTTATCCCCTCCCCTAATGTTCAGGCTCATGACCCACCTCATGGGGATCCCCACCGAGGGGACGACCGTGATACTTCTCCATCCAGTCGCGTTTGCATCTTGGGTCGGGATGCTGGTCACGACGCTGAACCTCATGCCGGTTGGGATGCTGGACGGGGGCCACATAGCTAGAGCGATATTCGGGGATAGAAGCCATAGGATCCTCTCGATATTAGGCGCAATGCTCACCTTGGCCTTGGGCTGGTGGTTCATGGCCATATTCATGATCTACTTCTCCTTCGTGAGACACATCGGCCCCTTGGATGACGTATCGGAGCTCACGGTCTGGAGGAAGATCCTCTCGCTCTTGATAGTGGGCATGGCGATCCTCTGCATGGCGCCAGCCCCCGGCATCAGCCTCCAGTGGCTCCTCAGGGCCCTCGAGAGGCTCCTGGCCACTTGGAGCATCTGAAGGAGCGAGCGCCGCGTACGGGGAGAGCGGATGAGGGCGGTGGTCGCGGAGTGCCGGATCATGGGGAAGCCCAGCAGGATCGACGAGGTCGTATCGATGGCTTCGAGCTTGGGCTATGAGGTGGTGGGGATAGTTTCCCAAAAGCGAAGGGCCCCCCACGCCTCCCTCTGCATAGGCAGGGGGAAGGTGGAGGAGCTAAAGGAGCTGGTCGAGGGGAGGATGGCCGAATCGGTGATATTCGCCAATGCCCTCTCGGGCTCCCAAGTGTTCAAGATCTCGAGGGAGCTGGGCGGCGATGTCAAGGTCATCGACAGGAACATGCTCATACTCGAGCTCTTCAAGGAGAGGGCCATGACTAAAGAGGCCCAGCTCCAGATCCAGCTCGCTAGGCTGAGGTATACCTTCTCTTGGGGTAGGGAGTACCTGAGGCTGGAGGGGATATTGGGCGAGCAGGTCGGTTGGAGCGGGCCCGGAGATTATCCGTTTAAGGAATACGAGCGCGCTGCTAGGCGTAGGATCAGCAGGCTGGAGAGGGCCCTAGGGGCCATAGAGAGGAGGAAGGATGCCCTGAGGGCTAGGAGGCGCGAGCTGGGCTTCCCAACGGTCGTCCTCACGGGCTATACGCAATCCGGGAAGACCACGTTCTTCAACTTGGTCGCCCGCGAATCCAAGAGCGTGGGCATAGGACCATTCACGACCCTCTCCACATTCGCTAGGAGGGTGGAATATTGCGGTGGAGGGGGGAGGTCAGAGTTCATACTAGTGGACTCGATAGGGTTCATAGAGGATATGCATCCCATAATATTGGACGCGTTCCACTCCACGCTGAGCGAGATCTCCAGCGCCGATCTGATATTGCTATTCCTTGATGCCAGCGAGGATCCCCAAACCCTGAGCAGGAAGGCCTCCTATTCGGATGAAATCCTCAGGAGGCTCGGGGTCAGGTCCCCGATGATAGTTTGCGCCAATAAAATCGACCTTTTGTCGGAGAGGGGCTTGAAGAAGGCTTTGGGCTTGATAGAGGAATTATTGCCCGGGCGGGAGATAATCCCGATCAGCGCCAAGCTAGGCGGCAACGTTGACCTCCTGCTCGCTAGGGCGTCCTCCTTGCTCTCCGCGGCCGAGGAGATGGCCGTGGGAGGGAGCTAGTCCCTCCTCGGCTCCCCCTCCTATCGAAGTATATGCTCTTCCCCTTCGCGGATATTGGGATCCCTAGGACCAAGCTATCCCGGCACAACCCGAGCCTCCTAGCTGCCACGCCCGTCCGATACATGATCCTGTTATCGACATTCATAATGCTCGCCGTCTTGACTGATGAACAAATGGCGATACCCAAATCTATGGCTTTGAATACACAATTGGGGCCCTCGTAATCAGAACCCTTCATCTTTTTAGACCTCTCATATTCGCCACAATCCCTGAATCCGCATCCGCCGCAATTGAGCCCCACGCTCTTTAGGCCGTTGACGCCCACCAACAAGACTGCGGCCGAGTTTCTGACGTTCTCGGCATCCCCCTCTCATTCCCTATACTTGCCATCTCATCGGCTAGCCCATCCTTCTCAGCGCCGGTCAGGATCACGACCGGTATATCGTCGGCCCCATGGGCTTTCGGCGCGGTCCTAGCGGAGATCGCCATCAAGTTCGCGACCTGAATGAGCCCCTCCGTTTCGGCGGAATCGCTCTTTATCACCCCCATGGCCAAATCTCGCCGAGGGCATCCCAAGCGCGCCCTCTCGCTCTTAACCCTTGCCGCTTCCCCCGGAATCCCCCAATTGGGGCCCCATCGGAAAGTTCAAATTGCCAAAACCCCTTTTTGCCCATTGGGGAGTTGCGCGGATGCGGTTCTCCTTGGCCGGGAGGGATATAATATCCATAAAGGACTTCAAACGTGAGGAGATCGATGAGATCCTGAAGCTCACCGACGCCTTTGAGCCATTGGTCGATAAGGGCTCGGATATGCTCGATGGGAAGATAATGGCCACGCTTTTCTTCGAGCCGAGCACGAGAACGAAGCTGAGCTTCGAATCCGCGATGCATAGGCTCGGCGGAGGCGTCATAGGGTTCGCCGGGCCCATGGGGACCTCGGTGGAGAAGGGCGAGAACTTGGCCGATACCGTGAGGGTTGTGGAGAATTATGCGGATGTGCTCGTGGTGAGGCATCCATTGGAGGGCGCCGCTAGGTTGGCGGCGGAGTTCGCGAGCGTGCCCGTGATAAACGCCGGCTCCGGGGCCGAGGAGCATCCAACCCAAGCCCTCCTAGACCTATATACGATAAGGAGGGAGCTGGGCCGCATAGATGGCCTCAAGGTGGCCTTGGTCGGGGACCTGAGATACGGCAGGACGGTCCATTCCTTGGCCTACGCCCTATCGCTTTACGATATCAAGCTTTACTTGGTTTCCCCCGAGATCCTCAGGATGCGGAAGGAGGTCCTAGCCGGGATAAGGGGTAGGGTGGACGTCGTGGAGACGGACGATTTGGTGAGGATCATACCGGAGCTGGACGTCCTATACGTTACTAGGATCCAAAAGGAGAGGTTCGCGGACCCCGCCGAGTACGAGGAGGTCAAGGGATCCTATAGGGTGACGGGCGCGATGCTGAGCCGGATGAAGCCAACGGGGATAGTGATGCATCCCTTGCCGAGGGTCGATGAGGTGGATTATGATGTGGATAGGATCCCGCAAGCCAAGTACTTCAAACAAGTCCGCTATGGCCTGATGGTGAGGATGTTCCTCTTGGCCTCGGTCTTGGGGGCCATCTGAAGGGCATTGATTGGGAGGCGAAGAGGGACTAGAGATGAGATCTTCGGGTGGATTTAATAAGCTCCCGCCCGCTCCCCCGAGCGAGCCACCTCCTTGAGGATCGATGGGCGGATGGTCGAGAGAAGCGCGGATTGGATCAAACAAGCCAAAAGGGATTTGGAAAACGCCGAGTATGAATTGAGGGGCGGATTTTACGAGTGGAGCTGCTTCCTCTCCCAACAAGCATCGGAGAAAGCCGTCAAAGCGGTTTTCCAGAAATTGGGGGCCGAGGTCTTCGGGCATTCGGTTGCGGGCCTATTGCAAAGGTTGCCGAAGGGGCTCGAGCCCGATAGGACTGTTGTCGATATGGCCAAAGAGCTGGATAGGGCGTATGTCCCCACGAGATATCCCAACGTTCATCCTGAGGGGGCTCCATATGAGGCGTACACGGAGGGGGACGCGAGGAGGCTTGTGGGATTCGCGAGGAGAATCGTCGAATACTGTGAGGGTTTGCTATCCAGAGTTTGATTTGGAGGAATTGATTGAGCGAATTAGGGAAGGGGCGAAGGCAATCTCGAGATCCCTGCCGTTAAAGGCCGTGATCCTCTTCGGATCCTATGCCGAGGGGAGGCATACGGCCGCCAGCGATGTGGACCTCCTAATAGTTTATGAGGATCCCAAGAGGGAGGGCGATTACGGCATATGCTGGGATGCCCTCAAGATCCCCCAAGCTGAGATTCTGGTCTATACGGAATCTGAATACGAGGGGTTAAGGAAGGGCGGCGCAATGAGGGGGATCGAGAGCAAGGGGATCCTCGTTTGGGGGAATCAAAGGGGTGCGCGCGGGCCCCATTGTTAGCCAGCCCATGGCGGATTAGGTGAGCCTAAGGCCTAGGTCCTCCTCAAATGAGGATCCCCCTAGAGGGGATGCCTAGGGGGTGATGGCTAGGCCTAGGGGGTTTGCCTAAGGCGGCCAATCGCATTGATTTACTCCTTGGTTATGGGCCCCTTGCCAAATACCAATATGAGCAAGTTGATCGGTATGGCTGGGGCCTATTTAAAGCAAGCCAAGAGCGGGTTGGAAGATGCCAAGGACGCTTTTGGGGATGGAAACAATCCCTATTGCCGGGCCCTCCCAAAAATTTATCGAGCCATCACTGAAGGCCCCCTTGCAGCTCCTCGGGATCGAATATTCAAGATTCACGACGTTTCAGAGGTCTTACCAAGCGCTAGGGATAGGCTCTCGGATGGCCGAGGCCAAAAAAGGCCTTGCGTACAAAACGTAGAGCGCCCCATATGGCATAGAAGGGGATAGCTCACGCCTGAGGAAATAATGGGGGAACGATGAGGCGGAGGAAGCGCTCGGGAAAGCGAGGAGGATCCATCGACTCCGGAAGACTTTACATTTGCGATAGAGATGTGGAAAAAGCCTTAGGCCCCGCGCTTGGCTATT
>JAWCOP010000027.1:0-7293 GCA_038847005.1 Bathyarchaeia archaeon
CGGGCCGGCCGGAAACAATCACAGCTTTATAGCCCGCCGCCAGGAATGTCTTCAGCGCCTGATGCGTGTCCCAGCCGAAAAGCGGATGATGGGCCTGCAAGCCGGCCGCGGCACACATCCGCTGGCCCCATTCCCGATGGCCTTCGGGGAACATATCCCCAAAAATGACGCCGACAGCGCCACGGGCTTTCAGCTCCTTTAGCGCTGAAAGAAAATCCGCCTCATATGTATCGTCGCCTGTGGGCCATTGGAGCAGCGATAAGCCCAGCGCTTCCGCCTGAGCGGCGATGAGCTCCCGCTGAAATACGGGGGGGTCAGCCCGTGCTTCAGGAAGGAGGCGGGGGCCCACGGCAGGGACACGAAGGGCATATTCAGGGTTCATCAATTCGAGAAGGTGGAGCAATTCGTCTTTTGCAAGCCCGAGGACTCTTGGCATTGGCATGAGAGGCTCATCGAGAACGCCGAAGGGATATTCCAAGCCTTAGGGATCCCGTATAGGGTGGTGAACATATGTAGCGGGGAGCTGGGAACGGTCGCCGCCAAGAAGTACGACCTAGAGGTTTGGCTCCCGGGGCAGGAGAAGTATAGGGAGGCTGTCTCCTGTAGCAATTGCACATCCTATCAGGCCGTGAGATCGAACATAAAATATAGGGAGAAGCCCCATGAGCCGGCCAGATACGTCCACACCCTGAACAGCACCTTGCTCGCGACAGAGAGGGCCCTCATAGCGATATTGGAGAACTACCAAAGGGCCGATGGCTCCATAGGCATACCAAAGGCCCTGACGCCCTATATGGGCGGCCAGAGCGAGATAAGGGGGGACTAAACCGCGTTATTTTTAAGCAGGCCCCATTCATGATCGGCTGGGCTGAGATATGGCGGGATCCGCGATGGAAAGGCGCATCCTAAGGAGGACGAAGAGCCTATGCCCGGAGTGCCTCAGGGTGCTCGATGCAGAAATATTCATCGGGCCCGACTCCAAGGTGAGGATCGGGAAGACGTGCCCCGAGCATGGTTATTTCGATGATACCTATACCTTCTCGGATCCCGATCTCTTCCGATGGGCCGAGGGCTACGCCCATGAAGGCGGCGGGTTGGAGAACCCTAGGACCAAATCCGATAAGGGTTGCCCCTATGATTGTGGCATCTGCGATAATCATAAATCCCACACGGTCTTGGCGATAGTCGATATAACGAATCGCTGCAACCTCAGTTGCCCCATATGCTTCGCGAACGCCGCCGCGGCTGGTTACCTATACGAACCTTCCTTCGAGGATATAGAGAGGATCGTTGAGAACTTGAGGATGAATCGGCCAGTACCCCCTCCGGCCATACAGTTCAGCGGTGGGGAGCCAACCGTAAGGAGCGATCTCCCCAAGCTGATCTCCATGGCGAAGGGGAAGGGATTCGAGCATGTGGAAGTCAACACGAATGGCATAATGTTCGCCAATAGCCCGATCTTCTTCGAGGAATGCCAAAGGGCCGGCATGGATACGATATACCTGCAATTCGACGGCCTAGACGATGGCATATACAAGGCGGTGAGGGGGATCCCGCTCCTCGGGACGAAGATGAGGGTCCTCGAGAACGCTAGGAGGATGGGCTTCGACAGCATAGTCTTGGTCGTGACTTTGGTGAGGGGGGTGAACGATTCACAGATAGGGGCGATCATCGATTTCGCGCTGAAGAACTCGGACGTCATAAGATGCGTTAACTTCCAGCCCGTTTCCATAACCGGCCGAATAGACAAGGGACAGCGGGAGGCTATGAGGATAAATACATCGGACTTCATGAAGCTGGCGGAGGAGCAAACGAATGGGCTGATCGCCCTCGGGGACTTCAGGCCGGTCCCATCCGTGGTGCCGATATCGAGGGCCTTGGGCTCGATGAAGGGGAAGAAGTACGTGGAGTTCACCACAAGCCCACATTGCGGCGTGTCCACCTTCTTGGTCAGGGACGGCAAGGGGAATTGGACACCGATAACGAGGATGGCCGATGTGGATGGATTCCTATCCGATATGGAGAAGATAGATGAGAAGGTCAGGGAGGGGAAGGGGATCGAGGCGAAATTGAGGATGCTCCTCTCCCTGAGGAGGATAAAGGGGGGATTATTGAAGGATTTCGTTTGGCCCGTCCTTAAGGAGGGCAGCTATCGCTCCTTGGGCAAATTCATGCGGCAAGTCGTCATGATAGGGTGCATGCACTTCATGGATCCCTACAACTTCGATCTGCAAAGGGTCGAGCGATGCACGATCCATTACGGCCTCCCGGATGGGACCATAAGGCCGTTTTGCACATACAATTCGATCCATAGGCCGATCGTGGAGGGATCGCTCTCAACGCCCTACAGGGTTTCCGCCTAGCCCCTCAGGCTCCCCAAAGATCCCATAGGGCCGGGTTCAATATCCGGTTCGGATCCAAGGCCTTCTTAAGCGCGCTCAGTAGCCGATGGTACTCCCTCGGGATCTTGGAGTATAGGATCTCCCCTATGAGCTTCCCTATCCAATAATGGATTCCTCCACACTCTATCCACCTGGAAACGGAGTCGGACCAAATCCTATGGGCGACCTCCTTGGCGCTTGGCTCGGCGTCGAGGTTCCAAGGTAGGTAGAGCGTCGGTATGGTGTTCATATGTCCCCTCACTATGAAGCTGAACATCCCCCTGTAATTGAAGTGCCTTTTGAATAAGTCGGGATTCCTTTCAATGTACTCCCTCTGGGATCTTATGGTCTTCAGGATGCCCCTGATTGGAACTTGGTTGCAGGCCCCCATTAGGAGCCCGTTATCCCTCCTCCCCCAGAAGAAGACGTT
This sequence comes from Bathyarchaeia archaeon, assembly GCA_038847005.1. Lineage (GTDB taxonomy): Archaea > Thermoproteota > Bathyarchaeia > 40CM-2-53-6 > CALIRQ01 > CALIRQ01. The sequence continues at coordinate 2,812 of JAWCOP010000027.1, forward strand.
GAACATGTTGTCGTAAATATACTTGGAGTAGTTGGGCTCCAAAACCCTCCCGCCGTGCCTGCGGACGACGTCATCGAAGATCTCCCTCTGGGCCTCCCCCCAAGCCCTGTTATCGGCCTCTATATCTCCCGCGACGATGGCCTTGGAACCATCCCAATTCGGATATCTAGGGGCCGCGTAGGACGTGTATTCCTCCTCGAGGAATATTATATCACTCGCGAAGGAGTTCCGCCTCGCCATCTCCTCCAAGGCGCTCACGGCATCGACCTCGCTCGGGAAGCCATATTCGAAAAAGTCCACATACTCCGGTAGGGGATACGCCCTCATCACTACCTCGGTCTTAACCCCGAAGACCCCATGATCCCCTATGAATAGGCCGCTCAGGTCGGGGCCCAAGCCATATCTGCAGAAGTTCCTCGCATATGGGTTCGCCCCCGACCCGGTCCTGATGATCTCGCCCCTCGGGAGGACTACTTGGAACCCGATTATCTGATCCCCCACAGTCCCATATTTCGCGGCGCCCCACCATATGCTCGAAACGGAGGCGGCACCGCCGATGGTGGCCGTGATCCCGCTACCGGGGCCCCTGAACCCAGTGTGGAATCCCATCCCCCTTAGCTTGCAGTTCATCTTTGCCCAGCTCATGCCTGGTTGGACCGTCACGGAGTTCGATTCCTCATCCAGCTCTATGAGGCCGTCGAGGCGCGTAAGCTCCATTAGCAGGCCCCCGCCGTAACAGAGCGCCCCGCCCGTATAGCTGGACCCGGCCCCCCTGATCGTTATCGGGATCCGATCCTCGTTCGCCGCCCTTACTATCTCGGAAATCTCCTCGGCGCTCCCCGGCCTCACGACGGCATCGGGCTTATCGCCCTCCCACCATCCCGCATCCCTGATGTAGGGGACCAAGGCATCCATTTCTTCCAAAAGATATCTTTCGGAAACTATCCGCTTGAACCTCTCGATATTAAGGCCCAAGCCCCTCCCCAAGTCATAATCCTCGTAGCCGCTTTAAATATTTTCGAGCTCGGAAATTCTTAATTAGGCCTTAGATCGAAGACGGGCTGGGAGATTTGGGCTTTGCAGGATGAGGAGGGCCTCAGGATTCAGAAGATAGAGAACGGAACGGTGATCGATCACATAACCGCCGGTTACGCGCTGGACGTCCTGAGGATCCTGAGCATCGATGGGAAGGAGGGGCACGTCGTGAGCATAGCCATGAACGTGAGGAGCGATAAGATGGGTAGGAAGGACATAGTGAAGATAGAGAACCGGGAGCTAAGGCAGCAGGAGGTGGATAAGATCGCCCTGCTGGCCCCGAGGGCCACCATAAACATAATCAGGAACTACGGCGTGGCCCAGAAGATGCGCGTGAAGCTCCCGGAGGTAATAAGGGATATAATAAGATGCGATAATCCGGTTTGCATCTCCAACGCCAAGGAGCCCGCCGAGCCTAGGTTCTATGTCGTCAGCACAGGCCCCTTGCTCCTCCGCTGCCACTATTGCGGAAGGGAGATGGGGAGGGAGGAGGTCCTAAAGCAGTTCTCGAGCTAAGGACCGGGATGGCCTAAGTGGAGCCATCCCGACGGGAGGGGCCACTTCGGTCCATCTCCCGCCTTTGGGCTGGATGGGCTCAGCCCCTCAGGAGGCCGAGCGCGTATTCATAGCCCCTCTCGAAGGCCCTTATGTTCAGCTCCTCGGTCCCCTTGGGCACGTTCCTCTCTATGGCCCTCTTGGCGGCTGAGGGATCTATGGCCCCAGTGATCGCGACGAGCGCCCCTATCATCACCATATTAGCCACGATCTTCCTGCCGCTCTCCTCGGCTATCTTGGTGGCCGGTATTGCGTAAACCCTCGCCCCCTCGATGGGCTTGGGATCGTAGACCATATCGGAATCATAGATCAAAATGCCGCCCTTCTTCAGGTCCTTGGTGTATTTATCATAGGCCTCTTGGGACATCAGGACCATGGCGTCGGGCTCCTCCACCTTCGGGTAGTCTATCTCCTCGTCCGATATTATGACCTCGGATCTACTCGCGCCGCCCCTAGCCTCCGGCCCATAGGATTGGGAATTTGCAGCGTTCTTGCCGCCGAAGAGCGCGGCCGCGGAGCCGATTATTACCCCGGCCCTGACTATCCCCTGCCCGCCCAATCCGGCGAACCTTATCTCATATTTCGACATCGCTCACCTTCCCCTCCTTCTCAAGCCTCTCTATTATTGAGTTTATCTGCCCCCTCATCAACTCGGTATATTCGGGCCTCTCCGCGTCCACGAACTCCCCCACGACTATCCTCTCCGGCGTGAACTCGGCCTTGGAGGGATCGAGCTCCCTTGAGATAACGCTGTTCTTTTTGAACCACATCATCATATCCATTGGCCTGGGCATCTTATGCCTCCTCCCATACTGCTCCGGGCATATCCCGACGACCTCTATTAATGCGAAGCCCTTCTTCGTCAACGCCTTCTTAATCGACTCCTTTATCCTCCTCACGTGGAAGGCCGTCCATCTGGCAACGTATGTTGCCCCGACGGCAGCCGCCAATTGCACTAAGTTGAGGGGATTCTCTATGTTCCCATAGGGGGTCGTCGTGAGGAAGGCCCCCATGGGGGTCGTCGGCCCAGATTGGCCCCCGGTCATTCCATAGTTAAAGTTGTTGATACATATCACCTTTATGCCCACGTTCCTTCTAGCCGCGTGGAGGAAGTGATTGCCGCCTATTGAGAAGAGGTCTCCATCGCCGCTTATGACCACGACGTTCAGCTCGGGCTTGGCCACCTTGATCCCCACCGCGACCGGGATGGCCCTCCCATGGGTCGCGTGGAAGGCATCCACGTTTATGTACCCGGACGCCCTACCAGCGCACCCTATTCCGGAGACCACGACCATCTTGCTCATATCGAGCCCGAGCTCATCGATGGCCCTCAGGAACTCGTTCAGCACTATCCCATCGCTACAGCCGCTGCACCAAATCCTGGACTCCATCCCGGGCCTGACGAACTTCTCAAGCGGATGCACGAGTCGACTCATTTCATAGCACCCCCCTCATGGCCGAGAGGATCTCCTTCGGCGTATGGATCTCCCCCCCGAGCTTCGGGAGGAAGGATACCTTGGAGCATTTGTTGCACCTCTCGACCTCCCTCACGATCTGCCCTTCGTTCATCTCGCATACGAGGAACTTCTTGACACCCTCAGATAGCTCGGAGATCTCCTCGCTCGGGAAGGGCCAAACCGTAACAAGCTTGAGGAGCCCGGCCTTTATGCCCATTTTCCTAGCCAATCTAACCGCGGAGGCCGCCGACCTCGAAACTATGCCGTAGGCGACGACGCATATATCGGCATCCTCCAAGTACAGCTTCTCCACCCTTATTATCTCCTTCGCATGCCTCCTTATCTTCTCGTTCAACCTCTTGACCAATTTGGCGTGGACATCGGGCTCCACGGTCCTCGGGAGGCCCCTCTCGTTGTGGGTCAAGCCGGTCGCGTAGAATCTGAACCCCTCTCCGAAATGGGCCATCGGGGGGATCAGGTCCTCATCCGGCTTGAAGGGGGCGTACTCCCTCGGATCGCATTTGGGCCTCTTCCTCTCGACCAGCCTTATCTCATGGGGCTCCGGTATCACGAGTTTCTCCCGCAAATGGCCCACGTTCTCCTCCGCTAAGACGAAGGCCGGACAGCGGAACCGCTCCGCGCAATTAAACGCCTCTATGGTCAGGTCGAACATCTCCTGCACGCTCGAGGGGGCGAAGGCTATGATCTCATAATCTCCGTGGGATCCCCACTTCGTTTGCATCACGTCCTGTTGCCCTCCCCTCGTCGGCTGGCCGGTGCTCGGCCCCCCCCTCATTATATTGACGATCACCAAGGGCGCCTCGGTCATGACGGCTAAGCCTATGTTCTCCTGCATGAGGCTGAAACCCGGCCCGGATGTGGCGGTCATTGCCTTCATGCCCGCGTAGGAGGCACCTATCACGGAGGCTATGGAGGCTATCTCGTCCTCCATCTGGATGTAGATCCCCCCGACCTCCGGCATCCTCTTGGCCATATGCTCGGCTATCTCGGTGGCCGGCGTTATGGGATAGCCAGCGAAGTATCTGCAGCCCGCCGCTAGGGCCCCCTCGGCGCAGGCTATATCCCCGAGCGTGAAGTAGTTGCCCGTTAGCACGTCGCGCCTCAATCCTCAAACCCCCTTCTTCTTGACTATGTATATGGCCAAATCGGGGCAGAATTGCTCGCAGAGCCCACAGGCCGTGCAAGCGTCAGGGTTCTTCGCGTATGGGGGATGCGCGCCCCTAGCGTTTATTTTTGGGGAATAGTCAAGTACATGCATCGGGCAGAACTCTATGCAGAAACCGCACCCCTTACACCTATCCTCTATCACCTTTATCTCGGCCTTCCCGCCGCCCTTCACGGATACCGTTACCTCGGACAACCCCTGACACCCTTTCCGGAAGCTTGCCTAACAATCGCGTCCTTCGCCGTATAA
>JAWCOP010000027.1:7303-7964 GCA_038847005.1 Bathyarchaeia archaeon
GGGCCCTTGACGGGGCAACAAGTTACTATAAATCCGAAGGGGGGTTTCAATACCGCTTTTTCATGAGAATGGCCGCATTGGCATTGAGGGACCCTTTGGCCCACTCGGGGGCGGGGGTTCGGAGGGCTTGAGCCTCGCGCCAGCAGGGCCTCGTAAACTTTAAAGACCCTTCGATCAAGGGAATGGATCGATGGGATTTGGCTGGATCAGATACGGAGCTTTTGATGGAAATACTCGATGAAGGCGGCAAGAAGACCGGGCTGAGCGCTATCTTGGGGAAGGCCGAGAAGGGCCTATCCATGAAATTGCCCAGGGCCCTTCTGGAAAGGATGGGGTTCAATAAGGGCAAAGTGGATATCAGGCCGTGGTTCATAAAGGAGCCTAACGAGCTCGGATGCGGCGCGATCGCCCTATTCTTGAGCTGGGCGGGGGAGGGCGCGCTTAGGATAGGATACGCCTTGGCCAAGATAAAGGAGGCCGGCGAACTACAATTGCTGTCCCGGGAGGGAATCGAGAAGGTCATGAAGGAGAACTCAAAATCCCTAATCGAGTTGCCGGCCGCGGAGTTGGATCTGGATAAAGCGGCCGAACCGCTCGAGGTGATAATAGAATCGCTCGAGTTCGAGTGAGGCCCATCTCCATGGGGCTCCGCGGATCCTAA
>JAWCOP010000028.1:0-7785 GCA_038847005.1 Bathyarchaeia archaeon
TGATGAATCGGCCTAGGGGCGGCAAGGCTAGGTTTGGCTGGTATATCAAGCCCATCCCGATCCTAGTTGCCATATCGGCTTGGGAGGCCTTGGCCCGGAGCGGATTGATATCGCCGCATATGCTCCCGCCCTTCTCCCTAATAGCTTCCTATTTCATCGAGGAGGTCATGGCGGGGAGGATGGCGATCCATCTCCAATACAGCCTCCTCAGGTTCGGGGCGGGCTTTTTGATCGCCGCTTCGGTCGGGATCCCGCTGGGCATATTGATCGGTTGGCACAAGCCCCTCAGGCCATTAATAGAGCCCTTCGTGGAATTGCTGAGGCCCATACCCCCCATAGCTTGGATACCCCTCTCCCTCCTCTGGTTCGGGATAGGGCTCACCTCGAAGGCCTTCGTGGTCTTCATCGGGGCCGTCTTCCCGATCCTCTTGAATACAATCTTCGGGGTCGTTAGCGTCGAAAGGATCCTCTTGGAGGCGGCCATGACCTTGGGGGCTACTGGGGAATCGACGCTCATAAGGAAGGTCGTGATGCCGGCCGCCCTGCCATCGGTATTGACCGGCATGAGGATCGGGCTCGGCGTGGGTTGGATGTGCATAGTCGCCGCGGAGATGGTGGCCGCCAACTTCGGGCTGGGTTATATGATAATAGAGGCGAGATGGATCCACGACCTCCCCTTGGTCATGACCTATATGTTGGCCATAAGCTTGGTGGCATATTCGTTGGATTTCGGTTTCAAGGCCTTCGAGAAACGCGTGCTGAAATGGAAGGCTTGACCCCTCATCCCCATCCAAGCGCGCAGTAATTCCATGCGCCGAACCTCCTCGGGGCCCTTCGGCTGGAGCCATCGCATTCCTCGCATTTGGAGGAGGGGCGCTAGAGCGACGATTCAGGACGACATTAATCGATAGGAAGTCCGGGAACCCTCGCCGCGATAATCGCAAGCTCCCGTCGGGGAGCGCCCATGCGGCCATGGCCGCATAGCTGTTATTGCTCCTTCGGGAGCGGATCTGAGCAACCGCCCATCGCTAAGCGCTCATGGCTTTTGGAACGGCCCTCCCCAAGAGCGATAGGTAATACTCCTCATTCCTTATGCAACCCGGATCGGGGGCCATGAAATCCCCGAAATAGGCCAATGCCCTAGCCCTACAGCCGCCGCATATGAACTTATACGGGCATTGCCCGCAATTCCCGGAGAGCGAATCCCTCCTCCTCATCCTGTTCATGACATCGCTCCCTTGCCAGATCGCCAAGAAGCTTCGATTCCTGATGTTCCCGACCACGAGGCTCGGCATGAAGACGCATGGAGTCACGTCTCCATTCGGCTGGATGGCGCAATAGAGCCTCCCGGCGCCGCATCCCCCTATGAACTCCGCCAATACCCCGAGGTCCCATTCTGCATGCCCGATGTAGAAGTGTGTCGGGGAAACTAAGAGGCCATGGGAAGCCTCCAAGCAGACCCTTGCGTATTGCGGGGCCGTGCTGAGCACTTGGATGCCCTTCTTCGATCCCTCATAAAGGGCCCGAAGGAGGCCCTCGCGCTCCTCCGGCGATAGATCCATCCCAACGATATCCTTCCCCCTGCCGGCCGGTATGAAATTGAAAGCCATGAACCTCTTAGCGCCGAGCTCCTTCGATAGCCCTATTAGCCTCGGGACCTCCCGCAGGTTCATCTTGGTGACGGTCGTGGCGACGCATGTGAAGATCCCCTCCCCCGCGCAATGGGCTACGGCTCGAACGGTCCTCTCGAAAGCCCCCTCGACCCCCCTGAACTCATCATGGACCCTCGGGGTCGCCGAATCGAGGCTTATCTCCACATAGCCCACCCCAGACCCCTTGAGCTTCTTCGCAACCTCCCTTGTGATCAATGTGCCATTCGTGGCCAGCGCGACGAACATCCCCCTCTCGCTCGCCCTCATCGCGGCCTCGAAGAAATCGGGACTTAAGAGGGGCTCCCCCCCGGAGAAGGCTATGGATACGACTCCGGCCTCGGCCAGCTCATCGATCAAGCGTAGCTTCTCCTCGAGGTCCATCTCGTCCGGGGACCTCGCCCGGGCGCTTTGATAGCAATGCTTGCACTTGAGGTTGCAAGCGTTCGTGAAGTTCCACACGACCAAGAAGGGCGCATTGAGGAGCTGGGGCTTCGTTATCCCGAACTTCCCTATGCCCATCAATACGCTCGATAGGCCCCTCCTCACGATCGGATCCCTTATGTAGTTGGCTAGGTCGCCATAATCGACCCCGAAGGCCATGCCGCCCAGCCTAAGCAAGGACTTTATCAGCAGGGAATATGATCTACAGGAGAGGCAGCAATCGATCGATTCGCCCGAGGCCATCGCCAAGGCATTCTCCATCCTCCTCTTGCCAGACCTCTTGCAAACGCCCATCCCCAAGCGTATTATCGAGCGGGAGAGGCGATTGCCCATCGCGGCCCTCAATACCCTAATTGTTTCGACCAGCATATTCGGGTCCACCCCCGCCGCTCGGGATGCGGCGGATCCTTGGCGAAGCTCGACCTTGAGGATTAGCCTTGAGAAGGCCGAGCATGGGTGGAATTGGAAAAAGCTTGAATTTAAGGATGTCGATTTGTGCTTATACGTCCAAAGGGGCCTTGGAGCCCCGGGCGGGTCTCGATCCCGCGACTTACGGCTTACGAAGCCGTCGCTCTGCCTGCTGAGCTACCGGGGCGCTCGGGATAGCTTGGCCCGCGGCTGATTTTTAAACGTTAGTCGCCCCGATCCTCGCATGGGGCCCCGCGCGTGCGCGGGACCGGGGAGGCGCCTTGAGGGTTTCCGAGGTTGGGGAGATCGGGACGCATGAGAGGATCCAAAGGGCTCTGAGGAGGGATCCGAGGGAGCTCTTGGGATATGGGGACGATGCGATCGCCATGCCGCTCGAGGGCGGCGGCATCCTGATAGCCCATACGGACGTCCTGATAGGCTCGAGGGACGTCCTCGAGGGCATGGGCCCATTCGATATAGGATGGAAGGCGGCCGTGATGAACCTCAGCGACGTGATCTCCAAGGGCGCCGCCCCGATGACCCTGCTGTTCTCTTGGGGCATCCCGGGGGATTACGAGCTGGAGGCCGTGGCCGAGATCGCCTCGGGCATGGACGCGGCCGCCAAGGAATGCGGGGCGTTCATCGGCGGGGGGGATACGAGCGAGGCGGACGACCTGATCCTCGCCGGGTTTTGTTTTGGAATGGCGAAGGGGGCCCGGGCCATCGGGAGGAAGGGCGCTAGGCCCGGGGATATATTGGCCTCCACGGGCCCCTTCGGCTTGACCGCGGTGGCCTTCAAGGCGGCGCTCGAGGGCCTTGAGGTGCCCAATCCGATCCGGGAAAGGGCCATGAGGGCCGTTCGCAGGCCCGCGCCGAGGTTCAAGGAGGGGATGGCGATAGCGGAGCTCGGATCCGCGAGCGCTGGCATGGATTGCAGCGATGGGCTGGCCAAATCGATACATTGGCTATCCAGGATGAGCGGCGTTGGCTTCGAGATATCCCGGATACCGATCCCTGAGGAGGTAATGGAATTCGCCGGGATCCATGGGCTGGACCCCTATGAGCTGGCCCTATACGCCGGCGGGGAGGAATACGAGCTGCTGTATTGCATAAAGCCCGAGCTCTGGGAGGATACGGTTTCAGCGGTGGAGGGGGTCGGCGGGAGGCTTGAGATGCTCGGGAGGGCTACGGAGGGCGGTCTGGCCCTGAGGATCGATGAGAAGGTCAAGCCGATAGAGGATAGGGGATGGGAGCACTTTAAGGGCTGGAGCCGGGGGATTGGGAAGGAGCGCAAGCCTTAAGCCCTCGGCGCGGATTGAAGTTTGCTCGTGAGCGCCATAATCTCGCGTACCGTATCGATGGGCCTCAAAGGATGATCATCGATGCCCCGATCGCCATGAAGGCGACCCCCGCGATTCTATCCATCGAAGCCTTATCAACCTTATCGGATATGGCCTTCCCCAGATATATCGCTGCGACCGATAATAGCGTCAACGCCACCAAGGTTCCTATGAAGACCATCGAAGCGTTGTATCTGATCACAAAAGCCTCGGGGGAAGTCTGCGCCTTATCGCCCCATTCCGTCATGAAGATCAAAAGGAATCCTGAAAGGAATGGGTCGTTGAAATGGAATTTACCCCCTCCATCGCTTCGCCATCCCTCGGCTTTATGGGATTCATCAACATCAAGGCCCCTAGGATTATGAAGACGGTCCCGGATCCCGTTTTCAACCAATTGATTGATGCGATATTCGCGATATACGATGCAAGAGCGACGGCAACCACATCCACCACCGAAAAGGCGAGTATGATCCCAAGCAACAAACGCAGGCGTTTTTCGGTCCTCGAGGCATCAGCGATCGCGACCAAGCCATTCGGAGATCAAGCCGGTCAAAAGGGTTATCATCGCTCCGCCGATGATGGCATAAAAAACCTCGCATGGGGCATCCGCTCGCGCCTGAACGGCAAGGGCGTTCCAACAATATCGCCTAATCCAAATGATGTGGCGGGCCCGCCGGGAATTGAACCCGGGGCCACCGACTCTCCACCACGGGTAGAAGGCCGGTGCTTTGGACGCCGCGCGCTCTATCCGAGCTGAGCTACGGGCCCGTTTCAACACGCTCGGAGCTACCGCGCCTCCGCCCCATTTCCAAGGCGGATTTGCAAATTCGGGTTATAAAACTTCATTGCCCAAAAACTTAGGCTCAGCTGATGTTTGTCGCCCCGAAGCCTCGACCGAGACCACGGATGGGCCTAGGATCCGCTCAGGTGGGCAAAAGCCCAAGGGTCGTTGATGGGCGAGGCGGCGCGAGAAATTTAAATCGATCCATGAAGCCTTCAAGCAATCGTATGAGAGCCCAGGTTTTGAAAGCGACAGTAAGATCGATTGAAGAGAACACGGAACCATTGGAGTTGATGGATTTGCCGATCCCCGAACCGGGATCGGGGGAGATATTGGTGAAGGTTCACGCCTGCGGGATTTGCCGCACCGATCTGGACGAAATCGAGGGGAGGCTTCGGCCCAAGTTGCCAATAATTTTGGGCCATCAGATCGTTGGGAGGGTGGAGGAATCGGGCCCGGATGCGGATAGGTTCGGGGAAGGCGATAGGGTTGGGATCGCATGGATCTATTCGGCTTGCGGGGAGTGCTATCAATGTAGAAGGGGGAACGAAAACCTGTGCCGTCGATTTCAGGGCACCGGTTGCGATGCGAACGGGGGCTATGCCGAGTACGTCCTAGTATCGGAGGATTTCGCCCATCCTATCCCGGAAAGGTTCTCCGACCCCCAAGCCGCCCCGCTCCTATGCGCGGGGGCCATCGGATATAGGGCCCTGAGGCTAACCGGGATGGAGGATGGGGAGACCCTGGCGCTATATGGGTTCGGGGCATCGAACCACATCGTCCTGCAAATCGCCAAGCATATGTACCCAAACTCCAAGGTCTTCGTCTTCACCAGGAGGAGGGGGGATGCGCCCGGCGAATTGGCCGAGGGGATGGGGGCCGATTGGGTTGGGGCGACTGGGGATAGGCCCCCGAGGAAATACGATCGCGCGATCGATACGACCCCGCTTGGGGATGTGGTAAGGATTGCCTTGGAACACTTGGAGGAGGGGGGAAGATTGGTCATAAATAACATCCGAAAGGAGACCCCCATTCCGGGGATGGATTACGCCGATCATCTTTGGGGCGAAAGGGAGATAAAGAGCGTGAAGAACGTCTCCAGGAGGGACATTCGGGAATTTCTGCCCTTGGCCGCCGAGATACCCATCGTGCCGGAAATTACGGAATTTGGGCTGGAGGAAGCCAATAGGGCCCTGTTGGCTTTAAAACGAGGGGAGTATAGGGGGGCGGGGGTTCTGAGGATAGCAGATTAGCGGATGGGATTCGGTAGGATTGTTTTCAAATCATGCTTTTCATAACTCCCTCATCAGCTTATTGCTCGTCGATCGCGAGAATCTAATGCATTATCCATTATCTTTCTTAACGAAAGACTGCGATCGCCTCGCATGTTGGGGCCTCCTCGATAAGCCGGTGCCATTTGACATAGAAATCCTGCCGGCGAAATTGGAAAAATTGTGTCGAAAAATAACCTCGGAAAGGAACCTAAAGGTCATGGATTTGAAAGATGAATTTGGCGAGTCGTTCATCATCCTAGCCTCAGACGTAGGATCCGCGAGCAGATTTCTATTGGATAATGGATTGCATAAACGTATATTAAATATGGGGCCCTCCATCAAACGCTTATCCCTGATCAGTAAGGATTCGATGATATATTTAATGGGGGAATTGAAGGGCGCCTCTCATGTGAAACATTTTATAGATATTCTCATGCTTTTCGGAGAAAGGTTTAGTGAAACCTTATGAAATGCCACTTCATCAAATCCAATTGCATATTTAATTTATCGTCCGGAGGCAGGGGAAGATGAGAGGGGGTCCTATATATAATTATGATCATTCCATATATATTGCCGGCCTTAGGGGTTGGGCCTGTTTCGCCTTTCCAATCGGGTCGTAGATCCCCTCATCGCCCTCTTCCCAAATCTTGACCTTCGCCCCAAGCTCATCGGAGAGCAGCGATGCCGCCTCCTCTAGGGCTCTCGATTCAAGCGATCGATCGAGTTGGGACCCTTTGCGAGCCCACTCCGGCGCCCTCGAGAACTCCTTCAGGGCCCTCGCTGCATAGGCCATCGCCTCGCCGCTCCGGGGCGCCCCGGCCTTGGCGATTAGGGCCGGGACATCGATCCTTTCGCCCCTCAATCCCCGAAGCGCCTCGTGGATCCTCCACTTCCACTCGGCCGCCCTGTAGAGGCATATCAGCTTGGGGGCCTTCCCGGTCACCCTGAGGATCTCCCTTACGTCCTCGTAGACCCCCTTGACGAGCTCCTCGATCGCCTCCGCGACCGGATCGATCAGCGATCCATCGACATCGGGCCACCTCGAGATCGATATCGGGACCGCGTTGCCCATCCTCTCCCAAAGCTCCTCGCAAATATGCGGGATATATGGGGCGAGCAGCCTGAGGCGGGTGGATACGACTCTCCTCAGGACATCGCCATCCGGATCAATGCCCAAGGCCTTGCACCGCTTCAGATACCATTGGATATCCTGCTCCAAGAGGAAGAGGGGATGGTTCAGCGCATCCCTCGCCTTGAGCGCCTCCATGGATTCGGAGGTCCTCTCCACGACTCGCTGCAACCTGCTGAGGAGCCATTTGTCGATATGCTCCATCCGGCCCCTTTGGGGCAGGGCCAAGAACTCGAGGGAGGAGCTATAGAGCTGGACCAGCCTCCCCTTCAGCGACTCCGCCAGATCCTCGCTGAAATTCACGTCCTGCATCAATTCGGCAGTTGATAGGAGGGCGAGCCTGAGGGTATCCGCCCCATATTTCCTTATCGCATCCTTGAGCGGCAGTATGTTCCCGAGGGATTTCGACATCTTCTTCCCCTCGTATAGGACGCTGCCGTTGACGACTATTTGCCTCGGCCATTTGTCGCGTGGAAATATCGCGGCGTGATTGAATATGAAGAACGTCAAATGGTTCGGGATCAAATCCCTGCCTGAGTGCCTGGAATCCAAGGGATAGAAATAGGAAAATTCCGACTTCATTCCCTCCAGGGCGATTCGCTCGATCCCAAGCCTTTTGGATATATCGTCCGCGTTACCCTTCCCTAGGAATATGTAATCGAACACCCCCTCATCCAGCTTGGATGGATCGATCCCATACTCCCTTATCTGCTTCGCTATCGTATAATAGGCCATATATATCACGGAGTCCGATAGGCTC
>JAWCOP010000029.1:0-7644 GCA_038847005.1 Bathyarchaeia archaeon
CCTCCAATTCGATAGGGGCCAGATCGAATTGCAAAGGCTATACGGTTTGCAACCCTACGATATTCCGGTCCTCCATTACGTCCAAGCCCTTGGCTTGGCCATGGGCTACGGCCCCCATGAGCTGGGCGTGGATATGAATTTCGTTGGGTCGGATCGCATATTGGGCAAGCTCTCAGGATGATGGTGATTTGTATGAACGATCCCCAAGGGGATTTGAAGATAGGCGTATACGTATGCCATTGCGGCAAGAACATAGCCGACGTTGTCGATGTGAAGGGGGTCGCCGATTTCGCCTCGAAGCTGCCGGGAGTTGGGGTGGCGAGGGATTACCTCCACATGTGCGATGACGTTGGCCAAGAGATGATATCGAACGATATAAGGGAGTTGGGCATAAATAGGGTCGTTGTGGCGGCTTGCTCCCCGAAGGTCCACGAGCTCACCTTCAGGGATACCCTGAGGAAGGCCGGGCTTAACCCCTACCTGTTGGAGATAGCCAACATAAGGGAGCAATGCTCCTGGGTCCATCGATCCGATCCGGATAGGGCGACGGAGAAGGCCAAGGACCTCGTCAAGATGGCCGTCGCCAAGGCTAGGTGGTTGATCCCGCTCGAGACGAAGGCCGTTGAGGTGACGAGGAGCGCGCTGGTGATAGGCGGGGGGATCGCGGGCATTCAGGCCGCGTTGGATATAGCGGATAACGGCTATCAAGTATACTTGGTGGAGAAGGGCCCGAGCCTCGGCGGGAGGATGGGGCAATGGTCCAAGGTCTTCCCAACGATGGATTGCGCGGCCTGCATATTGACGCCGAAGATGGTCAGCGTGGCGCAACATCCCAATATCAAATTGCTCACCAACTCGGAGCTCATCGAGGCCTCTGGATCCTTGGGCAATTTCGCGGTCAAGATAAGGAGGAGGCCAAGGTACGTTAATGAGGAGAAATGCACGGCCTGCGGGCTTTGCGCCCAAAAATGCCCCGTGAGGGTCCCGAACGAGATCGATTTTGGGATGAGCTCCAGGAAGGCCATTTACATAACGTCCCCGAACGCCGTCCCATTGGCCTATTCCATAGATGGGGAGAATTGCCTCTACCTCAAGAAGGGGATCTGCAGGGTTTGCGAAAGGATCTGCGAGGCCAAGGCGATAGAATTTGATCAAAAGGAGGAGGTCTTGGAACTTAAGGTGGGCAGCATCATAGTCGCCATCGGATACGATCCATTCGATCCAACGCCGTTGGAGGAGTATGGGTTCGGAAGATATAAAGATGTTATAACAGGGCCGATGTTGGAGCGCATGACCGACCCCATGGGCCCGACCGGCGGCGCCATCCTAAGGCCCTCGACGGGCAAGCCGCCGAGGAAGGTCGCTTTTATACAATGCGTTGGATCCAGGGACGCGAGGTTCAACCTATATTGCTCCAGGGTTTGCTGCATGTACGCCATAAAGGATTCGTTGATAATAAAGGAGCAATCCCCCGAATCAGATGTATACATATTCTATATGGATATAAGGGCCTTCGGGAAGGGATATGAGGAGTTTTACCTCAGGAGCCAAGAGGCGGGGGTGAAGTTCATAAGGGGAAAGGTCTCGAGCATACGAGAGGATCCGAGGACCCATGAGCTCGTGCTCAGGTATGAGGATACCCTATTGGGCACGGCGCTTGAGGGTTCATTCGACCTAGTGGTCCTCTCGGTTGGGCAGGTCCCGAGGGCGGATACGGAGGCCATCAGCAAGATCTTGGGCATACCCCGCAGCACGGATGGGTTCCTCATGGAGGCCCACCCGAAGCTGAGGCCAAACGATGCGGTGGTCGATGGCATTTACCTCGCGGGATCGGCCCAGTACCCGAAGGATATCCCGGACGCGGTCGCCCAAGCCAGCGGGGCCGCGGCCAGGGCCCTGATACCGCTCAGCATGGGCCGAGTGGAGGTGGAACCCCTGAGCCCCCTGATAGACGAGGATCGATGCGGCGGTTGCGGGGTTTGCGTCAAGCTCTGCCCATATGGGGCCCTGAAGCTGGAGGCGAAGGGCGATAAGAGGGCGGCCAAGGTGGATGAGGTGCTTTGCAAGGGCTGCGGCACCTGCTCGGCCGCTTGCCCATCGGGCGCGGCGAGGCCCAGGATGTTCACGGAGGAGCAGATCATCTCTATGATAAGCTCGGCCGCTAAATAGGTGAGCGGGATTGGTCGAGGATCGAAAGGGGGATTGGTTCGAGCCGAGGATATTGGGGTTCCTATGCAATTGGTGCTCCTACGCGGCGGCGGACCTAGCCGGGATGAGCAGGATGGAGTACCCGCCGAACATAAGATGCGTGAGGGTCATGTGCTCGGGAAGGGTCGAGCCGAGCTTCGTGCTCGAGGCCCTCAAGGAGGGCTACGACGGGGTCCTCATAGCCGGTTGCCATCCGCCCTCCGATTGCCATTACCAAAGCGGGAACCTGAAGGCGAGGAGGCGCTATTACCTGCTCCGGAAACTCCTGAGGGAGCTCGGCATAAATCCGGATAGGGTTAGGTTGGAATGGGCATCTGCATCGGAGGGCCAGAGGTTCGCCGAGATAGTGAAGGACTTCACCGAGCGCCTGAGGAGTCTGGGCCCGAACCCCCTGAAGGTGGGCTGAGTTGGGGCGGGATGTATTGAATTTGGCGATCGGGTTGGGGGCCACATGCTCGGGGTGCGATGTCACTATAGTGGACCTAGCGGAGCACCTCCCCAAGGTCTTGAGCTCCGTTAACATAGTGTTCTGGCCCACCGCCGCCGATCTGAAGCTCAAGGACTTGGAGGCCATGGGGGACGGGTCCATAGATCTAGCCCTTTACCATGGGGCGATAGCGAACGAGGAGAACGCGGAGATAGCGAGGTTGCTCAGGAGAAAATCCAAGCTGATGGTGGCCTTCGGATCCTGCGCCTGCTTCGGCGGGATACCGGGATTGGCGAACCTAGCCTCCAAGGGCCTATTGCTCGAGACGGTTTACGGGACCTCGAGCACGGATAACCCGAGGGGGATCAAGCCGCAGGGCGAGGCCGTCGTGGGCGAGTATAGGATGGCGGTGCCCAAGAGGCTCGATGCCGTCCTGCCCTTGAGCGGGGTGGTGGAGATCGACTATTCCATACCGGGGTGCCCCCCGCAGACCTCCCAAGTGAGGGATGCCTTCGGGGCCATATTGTCCGGCGATCTCCCGCCTAGGGGATCCGTCATCGGCCCGGCCAAGAACCTTTGCGACGAATGCCCGAGGAGGAGGGAGGAGAAGTCCATACCTAGGATAGTGAGGCCGCATGAAATAATCGCGGATCAGGAGAAATGCCTCTTGGATCAGGGAATCCTCTGCATGGGACCGGCCACGAGGGCGGGCTGCGGCGCCAAATGCGTCAAGGCCAATATGAGGTGCGAGGGCTGCATGGGGCCTCCGGATGGGGTCAGGGATCAGGGGGCCAAGATGCTCAGCACCATAGCCTCCATCCTCGGGCTGGAGGGCGAGGATAGGATGTCCGAAGAGGAAGTCGCGAGGCTCATGGACGGCATCGTGGATCCCGTGGGCCTCCTATATCCATTCAGCTTGCCCTCCTCGATCCTGCGCAGGAGGTTGGGGGAGGTGTGAAAGCCATGAGGAGGAAAGGGGAGATCGAGATATATCCGGCGAGCAGGCTCGAGGGCCATGCGAAGATAAGCATATTTTTGGACGATAGGGGGGCCGTTAAGGACGCGTTCTTCCAAACGCTCGAGCTCAGGGGCTTCGAGGAGTTCTGCAAAGGAAGGCTCGTGGAGGAGATGCCGAGGATAACGCCCAGGGTTTGCGGCGTCTGCCCTTGGGCCCACCATTTGGCCTCGGCGAAGGCGGCCGATGCCGCCTACGGGGTGGAGCCGACCGAAACGGCCGAGAAGGTTAGGGAGATGGGCTATTCCGCGTTCTTCGTCCACGATCACCTCCTCCACTTCTATCTCCTAGCGCTCCCCGACTTCGTCCCGGGCCCGCATGCCCCGCCCGCCGAGAGGAACGTGGTCGGGCTCCTGAACAAGGTGGGCCAAGATCTGGGCGGGAAGCTCCTGAGGGCCTTCGGATATGCCCATGAGATACAGGAGATCGTTGGCGGCAGGTCGACTCATCCCGTGTTCTCCCTCCCTGGGGGGATTTCTAGGCCGATCTCTGAGGAGGAGAGGAAGAAGATCGAGGGGATGGCCAAGTACCTGCTCGAGTTCTCCGAATCCACCTTGGAATTGTTCAAAAAGACCGTATTGAAGGACGAGAAGTACTCCAAGATGATCCTCGAAGATAAGAACGTCAATCGGGTCAACTCCCTCGCAATGGTTGGGGAAGGGGATTCGCTTTCATTGCTCCGCGGAAAGCTCAAGGCCATCGATCCGGACGGGAGGGCCATAGCCATCTTCGAGCCGAAGGATTACCTCGACCATATATCGGAGCACGTCGAGCCTTGGACCTACTCGAAGTTCACATTCCTGAAATCGGTGGGATGGAGGGGCCTCGTGGATGGCAGGGGGAGCGGCGTCTATAGGGTGGGACCGTTGGCCAGGTTCAATGTGATCGAAAGAATACCGACCCCCAAGGCCCAAGGGGCCTTTGAGGAGATGTTCGAAACGTTAGAGAAGCCCTGCCATTCGACCTTCGCCTACCATTGGGCCAGGGTGATCGAAACGCTATACGCGGCCGAAAGGCTCATGGAATTGGTGGAGGACCCGAGCATAACGAGCGGCGACATCAGGAATATACCGGCGGGCCCGCGGGGGAGGGGGGTCGGCGCTGTGGAGGCCCCTAGGGGCACCCTGATCCACGATTATACATCGGATGGGGAGGGGAGGATCAGGGAGTTGAATTTGATCGTCCCAACGACTCATAACAATTCGGTCATATGCATGAGCGTAAGGAACGCCGCCCGAAACCTGATAAGGGCTGGCTCGGTCGATGAGGGGCTTCTCAACGAGGTGGAGATGGCATTCAGGGCCTACGATCCATGCCTCGCTTGCGCGACGCATACCATGCCCGGGCAATTGCCCATGAGGATCGAGATAATCGATAGCCGAGGAACGCTCCTCAAGGAGGTCTCGAGGTTCTGAGGTCTCCCAGGCCATAATCGCTCGATTCGATACCGGCGCGGTCTTGATTATCAAGGATGGGGTATGCTTCACGGGCTTAACCCCCAACTCATCGCCTCTTATGGCTACATAAAATCGACCTTCGGCAATTGTGACTTGGATGGGGATCCACGAGATCTCGATAAATGATGGCATCGCTTAGGCCAAGGCTGCGGGGGAGCGGCGCGCGATGTAGTTTCAAGGATATTGGGGGATCGAAGGGGCGGCCGATGGCAGATATCATTTGAACGCGCCCCAATAATTGGATAGGATCCTCTTTAATTCCTCAATCGTTTCCTTTGTCTTATTCAAGCCGGAATCCTTCGCAAGCCAAGGCGGGGGCTCTAGGGGTTCCTCTATTGGGAAGTCCACGCCGGAGGTCCCGCTCACCATCGCGAGCCAGCAGCTCGGGAGGGCCTCGGGATTATAACCGCTCGCGATCAGATCGACGATCCTCCCGTGGCAAAGGCGATCGGCCACCCCCTTGACCCTCCTACAAAGCGCTTTGAAGTCCATCGCGGTCAGGCCGAGGTTCGTCAACCCATCCGCGAAATGCGGGTCCGATCCGCCGTTCCTGATTATCAGGTCGGGCGAGAACTCCTCCGCGAGCGGCTCGAGGATCTCCCGCAGGGCATATTCATAAGCCATAAAGCCGGATCCGGGCGGGAGCGGGATGTTCACGGTATATCCCTCCCCATCCCCCTCCCCAACCTCCCAAGGGAAGCCCCTGAAGGGATAAAGCGTCCTCGGGTCTTGATGCAGATCCACCAGCAGGACCCTAGGGTCCCCATAGAAGATCTCGGCCGTCCCATCGCCCGCGTGCGCATCCATATCCAATATGAGGATCCTCTTGGCGCCTAGCCTCTCGAGGAGGTTCAGGGCGCATATGGCGACGTCGTTGAATACGCAGAACCCGGCCTCTCGATCGCGCCTCGCGTGATGTAGCCCCCCGCCCAATCCAAAGGCGACCCGATGGACCCCCTTGAGGACGAGTTCGCCAGCGCGCATGGAGCCCCCGACCACTAGCCTCGCCGCCTCATAGATCCCGGGCCTCAAGGGGGTATCCGGGTCCGACGACTCGCCCCTTTCGATCCTCCTTATCATTCCCTCGCTATGGGCTAGCAGCAAGTCCTCCTCTTCGGCGGGCTCCGCGCCCACGATCTCGAACCTGGGATCGGATCCCAAGCCAGCGCTACGGAAGGCCCTCATGAACCTCTCGAAGCGATCCCCCCTGAACGGATGGCCTGGGCCGAAATCGTAATTTGCGATCCCATCGTTATAGACTATGGCATTGGTTCCGTTCAATTGGCGCCGCCCCCACTCCACGCGGGGCTAGGCGGGCCTTTAGATTTAGAAGTTTTGGCCGAGGGATTAGGGCCTCTTCCTGAGGCGGATGAGGAGGACGCCGTTCTTGAAGGAGGTCTCCATAGGCTCGCGCTCGACCCTATCAGGTAGCGCTACATATCTCCTCAGCTTGCAGTTCTTCGAGTTGACCTTGACGTAGAGCGATCCCTCCAATAGTTGGATATCCAGCTCATTGCGCTTAACCCCGGGGAGCTCGGCCACGACCAGTATATACGGCCCATGCTCTATCACATCGAAGAGGAGGGATTCCGAATCTAGGCCCTCCTCCCAATTGGAGGCATTGGATAACGACCTCGAAACCTGGGCCACCGGGGGGGAGGCGCTAAGGCTGACCAAATCCCCCGCCCTAGTCCTCCTCCACTCCCTCAGGATCGATCTAAGTATCCTCCTCAGCTCGGAGGGGTTCTCCGAGCAATGATATTCCAATGCCTCATCAATTTCCCTCTCGTCGGAGGCGTCGAATATCTTGGCGAGCTCGGACTTGACGTAATCCTCCGCCTCCAGCGGGACGTATATTCCCAGCCTTAGGGCGACGTCCAACAAGGATGCCATATTCAGGTCCTCTGGATTAGATCGCGACTTTGGCTCTTAAAACCTTTTCCGAAAGATTTAAATTAAGAGGCCCTTGGGGCGATCCTTCAGGACGTATATTTCATGTTCAAACTCGGCCTCTGATCCCCCGAGGGCTGCGGCAGGGGGGGCAGGGGCGGGGGTATCCCCAAGCTCCTGCTCATCAACACGGCCTCCGCCATGGCCGTGTTCGATATGGCCTGTATCAATTGGATGGGCGGGGGCTTCCTTTGGGAATAATCCTCAATGACCCTCCTCAGGGATTCCGCGTCGCCCACGACCTTTGCCCTCCCCTTTATGCTCATCAGGGCGATGGCCGGGGAGAAGTTCACGGATAGGAGGAAGGGCACCTCTATCGCGGACTCCCTTTGCTCCATGTCCAGCATATTTATATTCACCAATATCTGGACTTGGGGCGGGAGCGGCTTATCGATATCCCAAAGCCTCTCCCCAGAGATATTAGTTATGAATACGTTTATCCGCACCACGCCGCCCGCCCCCTCCATGGGGCCCGCCCCGCTCATTTCCCTTCGAACCTCTTTCCGCACCTAGGGCAGAACTTGGCATCCTCGGGGACCTTTAGCTTACAGCTTGGACAAGTCCTCATCGGGATCGGCTCTATGCTG
>JAWCOP010000030.1:0-7640 GCA_038847005.1 Bathyarchaeia archaeon
CTGAGCCTCGGGAGCTCCGATGTCAGGTATTCTATTATGCCCGACCTCCTGACCTCGTCGGAGCTGCCCAAGGGCTCATCGAGGAAGAGGAAGTCCGGCTTAACGCCCTTCGCCTCGGGCATCAGGGAAAGCGCGAAGGCGAGCCTCATGGCCAATAGGAATTGATCCTCGGTCCCGCCCGAGAAGACGTCCTTCGGCCTGAACTCGCCCGCATCGGGGTCCCAAACCCTGATCCCGAAGGATTCGTCCAGCAAAACGGCCTTATATCTCCCGGAGGTCAGCCTGGGGAGTATTTGGCCCATGTACCTCTCCACGCTCGGCCTCACGCGGTTCCTAAGCGCCTCCGCGGTCGCCTCGATCCCTTCGATCGCCGCCTTGACGATCCTCAGCCTCCTCTCGAGATCCCTCAGCCTCGCCTCCTGATCCCTGACGGCCGCCTCAACGCCCCCATGTTCCGCTATGTAGCGCTCGTCCTCACGCATGCGCTCCTCATGGGCCTCGATCGATGCCCCAACCCTCTCGAGCCTGGCCTTGGCATCGTCCCTCTCCCTCGAAACGGCCTCCAGGAGCTCCTTGGAGAACCGAACGCCATCGGGCAGGCTCGGGAGCTCAATTGCGGAGAGCCGCCCCTCGAGCGCCTCTATCTCGGATTGAAGGGCCAGCGCATCGACCCTCCTCATAGCGTCCTCGAGGCTATCCCTTAGGCCCCTCAACATCGATTCCAGCCCCTCCTTCGCGATCCCCTCCTCCGACAACCTCTCTAGGACCTTCTCGGCGGCCAGCTCCGGGCTCGGTTCGCCCGATATCATCGGGCCGTAGCGCTTGAGCCCCGAGAGGATGCCTCGAAGCTCCATCCTCGCCCTCCCAACCCCCTCGAGGGCCCGCGCGATCTCCTCCCTTAGCCTCGAGAGCTCGGCCCTTTTGTTCGCCAGGAGCGCCTCCTTGCCCAAGAGGGCCTCGGCCAAATCGGCCCTTTTGGCCAGCCTCGAGAGCGATAGGCCCCTAAAGGCCAAGGCGAGCCCGGTGGCCAAGGCGATCGACCAAAGGAGCATGGGGGCGCCCAAGGCGAAGGAAAACGCGAATAGGATGATCGACGCGATCGCGGCCGAGAAATATTTGCCGAGCCTCCGCCTAGCCTCCCTAGCCCTCCTCAGCTCCGCCGGGTCGAAGCCCTCCAGCTCCCGCTCGAGCCGCTCGATCTCCCCCTCCAACCCCAGCGCCCTCCCCTCGGCCTCCGCCCTCCTCCCCTCGATCTCCCGAACGGCCTCGAGCGCTTGCTGGATCCTAGGGGCCTCCTCTAGGGGCAGGCCCTCGTAACCCGCCAGCTCGGCCTCGGCGGAGCGGATCCTCTCCTCGAGCGCGCCGACCTCCTCCTCATGTTTCCTTAAAAGCTCCTTCTTGCCCTTGAGCTCGGCCTCGAGCCTCTCCCTCTCGGCCAACGCCTCCCCGGATTTGGCCAAGGTCGCGCGGAGGGGCTCCAATTCCCGGAGGCGCGATTCGAGCGCCGCCCGCTCCTTGGAGAGCTCCCCGATCCTCCTCCGGAGCTCTTCCAGCTCGGCCCTCCTGCGGTTGAGCTCCTCCAATTCCGCCTTGAGGGCCTCCAGCCTCGCCCGCTCGATGCTTATCAACCCGGGCCTGGAGGGACCGGTCCCCTCGAGATCCTTCCTCTCCTCGTTGAGGCCCTCTAGGGCCGAGTTGAAGCTCTCCAAGTTCAGGAAGGCGTTTATGACCTTATGCCTCTCTCCCCCCTCCCTTATCAGCCTATCAAGGTCCTTTTGCGCGACCACATTGCTGCTCACGAGCTCGCTGAAGCTTATCCCGCCCAATAGGCCCTCCACGGCCCTCGTCACCTCCCTGACCTTTGTCGCCAAGGGCCTGAGCCTCCCATCCGGGAGGACCTCATCCAAGTTGGCTGAGTTGGCCTTCCCCCTACGTATCTCCCTCCTGACCCTATACCTCCGGCCGGCGATCTCGAAGTCCAAGCTCACGACGGCCCTATCGGCCCCATAGCATATCAGGTCCTCGTCCTTCACGTGGCCCGGGGGCCTTATGACGCGGCCGTAGAGGGCGTAGAGGATCGCATCCAAAACGGTGGATTTCCCGGCCTCGTTGAGGCCCGATATTACCGTAACGCCCTCCGGGAGCTCCAATGGGCCATCGAACTTGAGCTTCTTGAAATTGCTTGCGTAAAGGCCGAGGAGCTTCACCAAGCGCCCGCCTCCTGCAGCCTAGCGCGGCTCAGCGCCAATGCCTCCTCGAGTATGGGCCTCTCCTCGGGGCCCGCGGCCTCCATGAGCGCCCTGAAGCATCTCTCCAGCTCTTGGAGGGGGGTCGTGCGCGGCAGGGGCTCGGGCGCCTCCGGCGATAATATCTCGAGATCGCCCTCATCGACGAAGCAATGGAAGGCCCTGCCTTGGCAAAAGGATAGGATCTCCGGGCGCCTGTAGGAGGCGAGGGCCTCGGCGGCGACCCTCCCCTTGAGCTTGACCCTGAGGACCGCCTCGGGATCCAAGGCCCCCTCGATCTCCCCCTTTATGCGCTCCATCGGATCGCCGCTCGAGGGGAAATCCACTTCCACGGTCCTATAGGGCCTGGCCGAGGTCCTGAGGAACTCCTTAGAGGCGACCCCATCCCGGCCGAGCTCGAGCCAAACGAAGCCCTTCTCCTCCGCCTCCTCCGCGAAGGAAACCCTCTCGGTGCTCCCGGGGTAGATGGCCTCGACCCCCCCGATCCTCTTGGATTGATGGTTGTGGAAATGGCCCGAGGCCACCAATTGGAACGCCCGCGGTATGGAGGAGGGGCTCACTATGGGCTCCTCCCCGACCCAGCCGCCGAAGCCCTGGATCGGGTAATGCATCAGGAGGATATTGACCTGCCCCCCGGGCCTTAGGTCGAGGCCGGAGAGCGGGTCCTGGCCCGGCCCTAGGAGGGGATTGTGGCCGAGCCCGATGACGGAAACGGCGAGGCCGTCGATGTCAAGGGATTCCGCTTCGGGCATGGGATCCTTGAAGAAGCGCATGTGGCCCGAATCCCCGTAAACGGCCAAGGGCGAGGCGCCCTCCTCAACGCTCTTCGGGGTATCGTGATGGCCCCCGACCGCGAGGACCCTTATCCCGGCCTCGTGGAGGGATTTGATGATCCTCATCACGGCCGCCCTAGTGGCGTTGCTGGGCTTGACGGAATCGAAGAGGTCGCCGCCGATGAGGAGGAGATCGGGCCTCTCCATAAGGGCGAACTCCGCGACCTCTTCAAAGCACCTGAGGTGATCCTCCCTCCTCCTCATCCTATTCGGCCCGAAGCCCGCCGCGACTGGGTCCAAGTGGTTATCGGCCGTCAGGACCAATTGGGCGCTCATCGGAACTCCCCCTTGAACGGCTCCCTCCGGGCCCTTTCGACCCCCTCGCGCTTGGCCTCCGCCGCGGCCCTCCTTGCCAGCCTGAGCTTGGCGACGACGTCCACATCGGCCCCTCCCTCCATCGTGGCCCTTTGCCTGATCTTGGCCATAACCGGGGCCTTCGTCACCTCCCCGACGATTATGCATTCGCCCGGGTTGAGGCCCGGGAGGTCGGCCATCAGGTCCTCGCTCATCCTCTCGGAGCTCTCCTCAACGGCCCTTTGATCCTCCGGGTTCGTGAGCCTCATCACTATCTGGCTGTTGCATTGGCTCAGGCTATCCGGATTGACCTTCGAGGGGCGCTGGGTTATGAGGGTTAGGAATATGCCGAACTTCCGGCCCTCGGCTGCTATCTTGTTTATTATCGGGGACGCGTAGGTTTCGATCTTTGGCGGGACGAACCTATGGGCCTCCTCTATGATCGCGAAGACCGGGTATTCATAGGCACCCATCGTAACGGCGTCATAGATCCCCTCCAAGATCCTGGAGGCTATGTAGTTCATGGCCTTATCCTCGAGGCCGGAGAGGTCGACTATGGCGGCGTGAGCCGGCCTCAACAGCCTCTCGATCGGCGTCGAGGACGTCCCGAAGACCCGGAGCTTGGCCAAGGATCTGATGTATTTGATCGCGCCCTCCGCATATCCCCTGAGCTTCCTATCGATCTTTCCCCCCTCATCGACCGCCCAAGCGGGGTTCTCGAGGGCGCGGAGGAGGTCCTCCGGGGCGTATAGGGATCCCTTCAGGGTTTCCAAGGCCCTCATCACGGCCTCCCTTATGTTCACGGCCCTCTCCGGTATTCCTGCCACATCGGAAACCTCGGAGTAGTCTAGGTCGGAGAAGGCCACCTCGTACGCCTCGACCCTACCGATATCCTTGGCGAACCTCCCGGGGCTGGCCGGGCTCCTGAAGACCGTTATATTATCCGAGAGCTCGTGCCTCCCCCCGCCTTGGGACAGGGGCATGCGGGCGTAATCCGCGTGGGGATCTATAACGACGACCGTGGCCCCCTTCTTCAGGAGCTCCTCTATGAGGACGCCCGCGCAATAGGATTTCCCGGCGCCCGTTTGGGCGATTATGGCCAGATGCCTCCTGAAGCCCCTGATCGATAAATGGACCGGGACGTCGGCCCTAGTTATGAGGCTACCTATCAGGAGGCCCTCGTCCTCGGGGAAGGAGTAGAACTTGGAGAGGATATCACCCGGCGCCACGTAGACCGGCTTGCCCGGCTCTATGGCCCTGCGGGGCTGGAGTATCCTGTCCCCGGGCTCCGCCAAGTAGCCCAAGACCCTCGCCTTTCCCCAAGTCCGGACATCGTCCAGCTCGGCCGCGATTATCCTCCTTAGGGCATCGAGGTCCGCCTCCTTGCTGAGCGCTTGGCTCGCGGAGACGATCGTCTCCACCTGGGCGATCACCGGGACCTCGACCCAGCGGCCATCCACCTCCTCCTTGGAGAAGGCTACGAGGTACTCCCATTTCGGCGGGCATTCATCGGTTTTCGATGCGAAGAAGAACTCGCTCGAGCTCGCCTCGCCGACGATTATGCCGGCCTCCCTCAGATCACGGGTATTTGACACGCCTATACCCCCTCGGCTGGATTATCGTCGCCCCCAATATCCTCTCAAGGGCCGATGCATAGAGCCCATCGGCCACATCCCTTCTAAGCCGGACCTCCTCATCCGCCCTCCTGAGCCAAACGTTATAATCCTTCAAGCCCGCGTAACCCCCCATCAAAAGGGAGGCGATCCCGCTCACATCAGCCTCGATCGGCTTGGCCCCGACGAGGTCCGAGATTCGGTGCTCGAACCCGCAAGCCCAGCTGGGGACATCGACCCTCATGGGCGTATCCCTGGGATCGGGCAACAGGTGGAACGATATCATGGACGGGAACTCCAGTATACGGGCGAGTATCTCGGCCGCTCCCCTTATGAAGGCCTCCTCATCCCCCGCCTCCAAAAGGGCCTCCCTGAAATACCTCCTCGCATAGGCCCTCGGATCCCTCCCTATGAGCTCCATTGTTACCGATCCCGGCTTGGAGATCCCAAGCTCCAAGGGGGCCGTATAGCCCGGCGCCTTGGCGAAGCGGCGTATGAGCTGATGATCGGGCCTCGCCGAGGCGGCCTCGCGAAGGATCCGCTCGACGCCCTCGAGGCGATCCCCAAGCCCCCTCTTGAGCCTCCTGAGGGCGGAGAAGGCCTTGAAGGGGTCCTGGAGGGCCGTTTCGAAGATCGCCTTGAGCTCCGCCTTGGCCCCCTCCGGGAATCCATCGAGCCTTCCCAGCTCCTCCTCCAAGAGTAGGCCGAGCAAATGATCGCGGAGGAAGCTAGAGCGGCTCTCCTTGCTAACCCCGGCCAAGAGGATCCCCCTCTCCCGGCAAAGCTCGAGGAGCTCCCAGAAGGTCTTGAAATAATCCAGCATGAAGGCCCTCATCCCCTCGGCCGGTTGATCGCGGGGGAAATGGAGGAGGCGGCCGTAAAGGGATCCATCCATCAGCACGGCGTCATCCCGCAGGCCGCCCTCCCTTATTGCCTTTATGGCCGCCCTTAGCTCGAGCCATTCCATCTTCCGAGCGACGAACTCGCGGATCTCGAGCGGCTTGGCCTTGCAGAAGAAGGCGTCGGCCTCGAGCTCCCTGAACCTCCGCCTCCCCAAAACCGCGAGGGCGCGGGTTATGTAGAATATGGCGCCCGAGGGGGACGCCCTTATGGCCAAGCTCCCGTCCACGGCCGCGACCTCCCGATCCGGGCCCTTTGGGGCGGGGATCGGGCGCCAATTCTCGATCAGGAGGCGCTCGAGGCCGGCATCGAGCTCCGATGCCCTCCCAAAGGCCATCTTTCGGGATAGGGAATCCCGCTTCCTTGAAACCTGATCGATGAACGCGTCCAAGAACTGCGGCATGGTCCGTTCTCCGGCCCCATCCCGTTTCGAGGGCCCAAGGCCGATATAAGCGATTGCCCGAGGCTGGGCGATGGAGCGGTAGTGAGCAAATGGCGAGCGAAAGGATTGCGGAGGGCCCTCGAACCTTAGGTTCAACAAACCTTATTTATACCTCTTTCTCAGTTATACTTTGTTTCAAGTATGACTAGAAGGCGTAGATATAGGGTTGGACCGAAGGGCCAAGTGGTGATCGAGAAGGGCTTGAGGGAGAGGTATGGGATCAAGGAGGGGGGATTGGTGGAGCAGATCCCGACGGAGGGGGGGATTTTGCTGGTCCCGGTTTCTGTGGAGGGCCTATTGGGGGAATGGGCGGAGGTCGCCGAGAGGGTCGGGAGGGTTTGGCCGAAGGGCGTTTCATCGGTCGAGGCCATAGGGGAGGATAGGGGGGAGGGATGAGGAAGAGGGTAACTCTGGATTCCTCCGTCCTCGTATCCGCCTTCGTGGGAGGGGAGGCGTTTAGGCCGATCGCGCTTCAAATCCTGAGGAGGATATTCCTCGGGGAATTTCGCGCGACGACGAGCGCGATAGTACCCGTCGAGGTCTGCGGGGCTATCTCGAGGCGATCGGGAATTGAGGAGGCCTCCTTGGTCAAGCGCCAGCTCGAGAAATGGGAGGGGATGGGTTTCATAGCCTTCAGCGCGTTGGATCGGGGGAGGATGAGGGAGGCAGTGGAGCTGGCCCTGAGGCTTCGGCTGAAGGGCATGGATGCCATAGTGGTCCAAGTGGCCAAGGAGGAGGGGGCCGCGCTGGTAACCTTTGACGAAGAGGTGGCCCGGAGGGCGAAGGAGGCGGTCGAGGTCCTCACCCATGGGGATCTCGGGCGATGAGGGATCGGGCGCGATCCGCCGGATCGGGAGTTTTGATCTTCGGACCCCATCCGGATTTCATTCCTAAATTTTTGATTAAATCCGTTGTAAAATATAATATCGTTATCATGTTTGGAATGGATGATCCTCCCGATCAGCAGGGCTTGGCTCTGGGTCGAAGAGAGCCTCGAGATCGTTAAGCGAATCCTCAAGGACCCATAGCGGGCCTCGACCCCCTAAGGGGCGGCCATCAGATTCGGGCCCCTGATTTTCCGCAGATGCTCCACGTTCCTAGTGACCAACGCATATCCCCTCGTGGCGGCGATGGCGCCGATCAGGGCATCCCTAACGCCTATCGGCCGACCGCCAGCCTCCAGTTCCGCGTGGATCCTCCCCGCCCTCTCGGCCGACTTCGGGCCCAGCTTGAGGATCCTCATCCTTTCCAGCAATTTTCGGCGGCTAGGTTCTGCGACCTTTTCTTGGATTTATAGGCCCCATAATATAAT
>JAWCOP010000031.1:0-7638 GCA_038847005.1 Bathyarchaeia archaeon
TCCCATCAAGCTTCGAGAGGACCGATTCCAGCTCGGAGCGGCCGCAATGGGAGGAGAATACGAATTTATCCACCTCGGCCAAGACCTTCCTCTCCCTCCCCCTTATTACGAACTTCCTCTCATCCAAAAGGGTCCTACCCGGCGTCCCGGGGATCTGGAAACTAACTAGGTATATGGCATTGCGCTCGTTTTGGGAGATCGATTCCATGTAAAAGACGGCGGCCCCCCCTTTCAGCATGCCGGCCGGGGAAACTATGACCGATGGCGTCTTCACGGCGATCCTTCGATCCCGCCAATCGTTGATCCATCGGGCGTTCTTAACGGCCCTATCGAAGAGTTCGAAGTCCCTGAGGGATTCCGGATGCTCGGCGAGGAGCTCGATCGCGTCCAAGGCCATGCCATCCACGTAGACCGGGTATTCGAAATTATTGGCCTCTAGGATCGACAGTACCTCTTGGGATCTTCCGACCCCGAAGGCCGGTATCAGGACCGTGCCGCCCCTTTCAACCACCTCCCTGCATTTGGAAACGAACTCCCTCTCCAGCGCCCACCTATCCGGATGGTCCTCGTTCGCGTATGTGCTCTCGATCACTATCGCGTCCAGATCCAAGTCCCCGTACTCCGCGCCGTTCAAGAGCCTGCTGGGAGTGGTGTTGAAATCCCCCGTATAGAGCAGCCTCTTCCCCTCGGCCTCGATCAGGGCTTGGCAACTGCCCGGTATGTGCCCGGCGTTCAGGAACGTTACGCGGATCCCGTTCACCTCGAACGTCTCCGAATATCGATGCCTTACGGCGTGATCCATCATGCTCTTCAAGTCCACATATTCATAGGGTAGGTAATAACCGCTCAAGTGGAGGAAGTCCTTTATGAGGAGGTCCGAGAATTTGAAGGTGGGCTCCACGGCATGAACCGGGATGCCGTCGCGCAGGTAGAAGAGCGGCACCAGCCCGCTGTGATCCAAATGGGCATGGGTTATCAGGATCGCATCCACTTCCCTAGCCGGTATGTGGGCCGGGAAGCCTATTTCGTCATCCAGTAATACCCCGTAATCCATTAGGACGCATTTTCCCTCGGCGCGGAGGGCCAAGCCGGACCTCCCCACCTCGGAGCACGCGCCCAAGAATCGCAACTCCATCCAATATTCCACCCATAATCATCCGCTTCCTAGGCGGGGAGCGCTCCGAGCTTAAATATATTTTGTTGTCCGCCCATCCGCCGGGCCGGGGCATCTCAAATCGACGTTAATTTCAAGCGGTAAGCCCAACTCCTCGCAAATGCCCTTCAGTCCTTCGAGGGCCCTTCCGGACAGTTGGAGGGAGCATATCCTCACCCTCTTGTTCCTCCCGAGGAGCTCCTTGAAGGCCGAGAGGGCCTCCTCGGGGATCTCATCCGCGGGGCCCGGGCCCTCCGTTTGGAACAATGGGAAGGTTTCCAGTAACTCCCATGGCACGAACCCGTAGGGATTGATCAGCTTGAAGAAACGGACCCTCCGGATTTCCTCATCGCCGAGGCGCTTGGTCGGATCGGATCCCGAATAAACGATCAATTTATCCACCTCCTCCGGGATCGAATACCTCTCCAATAGGCGCCTCCAATAGCGCTGGATCTCCGGCCTCCCAAGATCGGGTCGATCGAAATAGAATATCCCGCCCTTCTTGGTGGAGGGCGAGTATTTCTCCAGAAGGTCAGAGTAAGACCTCAGCCCCATGAAGGCCCTGAAGAGGGATGGGTGGGATCTGGCCCTCTGCCCGAGGAGCTCCCAAAGGGCCCCATCGGAGATCGCCTGCTTTATCCTGCGGAGCTCCTCGATGCACGCGTTCAGGTTATGCTCGGCCAAGAAGCGCTCGATGAATTTCCCGTCGCATTTGGCCACCTCGGAGGGCTCGTATCTGGAGCACGCGCTGCAGGAGCATGGGAAATGCTTCAGATCCTTCAGCCTCATGGTGCCGCCCTCCGTCATATACCTTCCCTCTCTGGCGAAGAGCGCATAGGAGGCGGAGTCGAAGAGGTCGCACCCCAACGCGACCGCCAAGGAGAACATCGCGGGATGGCCTGCGCCGAAGAGGTGGAGCGGCTTCGAGGGGGGGATGATCGATCTAACGGTCGCTATCATCCGAGATAGCAGATCGTATCTGTACTGCTTCAATATTTGCGTGGGGCTCCCGAGGGCGAGTATATGGAATGGGAGCGAAGACATCCTCAGGGCAGAGGATGAGAGGAGGTCGAAGTGGGTCCCGCCCTGTATCGGGCCGACCCATAGCATCCCATCGCCGGATATTATCCGGAACGCCTCCTCCGCCCTCCTGTGGGTTTCCAGAACCCCGCGCTCGGCCTCCTCCCTCTTGGCCCCATATGGCGTCGGTATATCCAAGATGACGCCTATATCGCTGCCGATCGATTCTTGAAACCTTATTATCTCATCCGGGGCTGAATCGATGCCACCGTATACGAGGATCTGATAGGCCCCGGAATCCGTCGCGATTATCCCATCGAAACCCAAGAAGCGATGCACCCCCTTCTCAACGACCTCGTTCCCGAAGTTCTTCCTCAGGAGGTGCGCATTGACCATTATGGCCTTGAATCCAAAGCGCTCCTTCAGCTCGCGGGGGGGGATCGGTTGCACCAAGGGGTTGACGACGGGGAACATATATGGCGTTTCCAAGATTTCCCTCTTGGTCCGCAGCCTCCCAATCCTCCCCATCAAATCCCTTTCCGGGCTTTGTTCGAACGGATCGGGCCGGGTGCCATTCGGATCGGCCAACGTTTATTATCCCCATTGCGCATTCGGTTTGCCACGAAATCGAGGACCATGATCGGCCTTGCCTTATAAAGTGATTCCCCTATCCCCCATCCGGATCGAGGAGCTGAGGGATCCGATCCTAGTCGAGGGTTTGCCCGGGATCGGCTTGGTCGGCCATATGGCCGTGGATAATTTGATAAGGGCCCACGGGGCGAGGCCGATCTTCCAGATATTATCAACGGAATTTCAACCGATCTCCATGGCCGAGGATGGGGATCTGAGGCCCCAGAGGAACGAGCTGTACCTCCTTAGCGATCCCTCCGTGCCAAGGGATCTCATATTGCTCTTCGGCAACGCCCAAGCGAGCAACCCGAGCGGCCAATACGAGCTGGCCGAATGCGCCCTGAGGCTTGCCAAGGGGATGGGTTGCCGGCTCGTGATAACGCTCGGCGGGCTCAAGAGGGATTCGGCAACGCCGGCGCCTCGGATCTTCTGCACGGCCACGGACCCCAAGCTGCTCAGCATGGCCCTCTCGAAGGGGGCGGGCATACTCCAAGGGCGCGTCTTCGGGGCCGCGGGGATCTTGGTGGGGTTGGCGGAATTGATGGGCATGCCCGGGCTTTGCCTATTGGCCGAAACCCCCGGGTTCTTCGGCGACGCGATCGCGGCCAAGGCCATCCTCCTATTCCTATCGAGGTTCCTAGGGGCCGAGCTCAGTACCAGGGAGCTGGATGCAAAGGCGGAGGGCTTGGCGGATGCCTTGGAGAAAATGGCGAAGGGCATCGGCGGGGAGGGGAGGGAGGTCGTCTAGGGAGCCTTCGACCTCTCCCTGATGAACTCCTCGTAGATCCTCTTCACCCTCTCGGCGGTCGGGCCGCTGCCCTCGAGCAATCCGCCCTCGCCAACCCTGATCTTATCCATGACCACTATCGTCCCGGACCCCTCGACCAGCTTGACCATGCGCGGGAATACCCTCTCCAGCCTCATGGCGAGGGCCTCAAGATCGAAGGGCTTCTCAGCGCTATATATCTCCAAGATGGCGCTCCCATTTATGAAGAGCTTATATATGCTCCTCCCGCCCTGATCCTTTGCATCGGTCAGGCAGATGCTCATGGAACTCGCGTTAACCCCGGAGAGGATCCCGGAGTACACTTTGCCATTAACGGTTTCAACGGTTACGTTCTTGTTAAGGAGTTGGGAGAGCTCCTCGAAGAACCTCCTCTCCCCTACGCTCGACAATCCCCAATCACCAACTCCTATTCGGCCGACCTCCTTAAATCCTTATGCCGAGAGGTCCATGAGCCCGCGCCCTTGGACTTGAGCGCCCCCAAGATCTTCCGGATCTCCTCCGGGGATTCGGAGGAGGCTATCGGGGGATTGGCGAGGACCCTCTGCCTGTGCCCACACGATGGGCAGGTGCGGCTGACCGAGTTGGAGCTGGCCAAGGTCAGCTTGCCGCACCTCTCACAACGGATTATCAAATATCTTTTTGCCCTCAACCTTCCTCCCCGCCAAATATCTTTCCAAGCACCCATCCCTTTCCAATATTCCGATCCAATCTATCCCAAGGAGGGAGGGCCGCTTCCTCCCCCCCATGACCTCCAAGGCCTCACCGATGGCCTCCTCCAAGCTCAGCTCGGTCATATCAATCTCATGAACCCTTGATCCGCCGAAGGCATTTAGGGCCTCCAATAGGCATGAATCGAGGATCTCCGCCTCGAGGTTCTCCAATACCTTATCCTCCCCATACCCCTTGCTCCTCAACCTTCCCTCCAAGACCCTCGGGTCGCATCTCAGGACGAAGGCCAGTTCCACTCCCTTCGATGGGACGATGGCTTGTGCATAATGACCCTCCACTATTATGTTGGACTTTGAATCCCTCAATAATCGCATTACGGCCTTCCTCAGCCGCCCCTCATCGATCACCCACGTCCCCCGGGCTCCATCGTACTCCCTCAAGAGCCCCTCCCTTAAGGAGAAATCGCTCAGATCCAAGGCGATCCACCCCAGCCTCTCGGCTAGCGCCCGGGCCAAGGAGGACTTGCCGACCCCGGGGGTTCCCGTCACCACTATTATCCGCTTCAGATCCGGCAAATAATCCCCAGCCATCTCATGGTTTTCCCATGAGGCCCTTTTTAAGCTACCGAGGGATTCGGGGCGGCGGGATTTGCCTAAGGGATTGGTGCTCCGGGCGGGATTTTCAGCCCATGCGGGCATTTGAACCCGCGCCCCTGGCTCTCCCCGAAAATCCGCGAGAGGCCAGAATACTTGACCGGGCTATACTACCGGAGCGGGAGTAGGAAAAAGGGTTGGGGAATAAAAATTTTGGGGTTTAGAACTCGGGCATCTCCGGGGTTTCTCCGCCCTCGCCTTCGCCCTTGCCCTTCGGCGTCGGCGGCGGCTTCGCGGCCGCTATGACGTCGTCGATCCTCAGGATCATGCTGGCGGCCTCCACGGCGGATTTGATGCATTGCTCCTTGACGGCCAGCGGCTCGATGACGCCAAGCTTCATCATGTCGACGATCTTTCCGCCGAATACGTCCACGCCGGCCCAAAGCCCGCCCTCCTTCTCATGCGCCGACCTGAGCTCCACCATTATATCGACCGGATCCAAGCCCGCGTTCTCGGCCAAGGTCCTCGGTATGATCTCCAAGGATTCGGCGAAGGCCTCTATCGCCAGCTGCTCCCTGCCGCCTATCTTCGCGGCGTAGGACTTCAGCCTCTTGGCCAGCTCTGCCTCCAC
The DNA here is from genome assembly GCA_038847005.1 of Bathyarchaeia archaeon. Lineage (GTDB taxonomy): Archaea > Thermoproteota > Bathyarchaeia > 40CM-2-53-6 > CALIRQ01 > CALIRQ01. Next base: position 5,484 of record JAWCOP010000031.1, read on the forward strand.
GGAGCCCCCGCCCGCGACGATCTTGTTCTTCTCTATGACGTCCGAAACCACCGAGAGCCCGTCGTGTATCGATCGCTCGAGCTCATCGACCATGCGCTCCAAGCCGGCCCTCAGGAGTATCGAAACGGACCTGGGATCCTTGCACCCCTCTATGAAGACCATCTTGTCCTCCCCGATCTTCCTCTCGATTGCCAGCTGCGCCGAGCCTAGGTCCTCGGGCTTGAGGTCGTCCAAGTTCGTAACTATCTTCCCGCCGGTCGCCCTGGCCAACTTCTCCATGTCCGACTTCTTTATCCTCCTGACGGCCATTATCCCCTCCTTCGCCAAGAAGTGCTGGACCATGTCGTCGATGCCCTTCTGGCAGAGCACTACGTTGGCCCCCGAGGCCTTTATCTTCTCGACCATCCCCCTCATCATCCTGTTCTCCTCATCGAGGAAGGCCTTCATCTGCTCGGGGTTCGAGATCCTTATCTCAGCGCTTATCTCGGTCTTCTCGATCTCGAGGGCCGCATCTATCAGGGCGATCTTCGGGTTCTCGATCCTCTTCGGCATGCCGGGGTGTACGACCTCCTTGTCTATTATAACGCCCTTTATGAGCTGGGACTCGAGTAGGCTCTTGCCTATCTTCTTCACAAGCTGTATGTTATCTATGTCCGCGATGTAGCGGTCCCCCCTCTTCTCCGTTATTTGCTTGACGGCCTCGACGGCCATCGAGGCGAAGTGGTCCCTCGCCTCCCCGAGGCCCTTGCTCCTCATCGATGTCAGCGCTACCTTCTTCAACGTCTCCGCATCGTTGATGTCCACCGGGACCGCTATCTCGTTCAGTATCTTCATGGCCTCCTCCCCCGCTTGCTTATACCCCTTGACTATCACTGTTGGGTGTATGTTCTCGCTGAGGAGCTCTTCCGCCTTCTCCAAGAGGGCTCCGGCCAGCACGACGGCCGTGGTCGTCCCATCGCCGACCTCGTCGTCTTGGGTCTTGGCGACCTCCACCATCATCTTCGCGGCCGGGTGCTGGACGTCTATCTCATCCAGCACGGTGGCCCCGTCGTTAGTGATCGTAATGTCCCCCAGGCTATCGACCAGCATCTTGTCCATGCCGCGCGGCCCCAGCGTGCTCCTGACGACCTCGGCTATGACCTTGGCCGCGGTCATGTTGGACCTTTGAGCATCCTTTCCCCTAGTCCTGCTCGCACCCTCCTTCAATATCAGGATGGGTTGTCCGCCCATATACGCCATTTTACATCACCCTTTAAATCTCGTTTCTCGCCTATGCGGAATATATCGACCTTTTTATTGCCAAGGGCAAGGAAGGAAAAGGATATCTCTTAAAAATTTTTCGGATCCCATCAGGTCCCCCGGGCTCCCTCGCCCCCGAAAGTCCCACGGGGTTAGCCATATGGTTCGCCCCCACCGGAGGGCCCTTCTGGGAAGAGATCCAGAACCCTCGGTGGGGCGGCCCTTCCTTCTAGGGCCTTTAGGGCCGCGGTTCCCTAGGATGGGCGCCGGGGCTCATTCGCGCATTATCCTCTTCGTGGCAAGCTGCACGTCCTCTACCTTGATCGTCTTCCTTCCCGCGTGGCTGGCCAGCTCTATCGCTTCCTTGCTTATCCTGATCGCTATATCCTCGACTACCTTCCCGAGCTCCCTCACGGCGTCGTCCCCAACCCTCTCGGCCCCCGCCTTTTTTATGAGCCTATGTATCGCGGCGGTCGAGAGCTCACCTTCCCTCATGGAAAACGCCCGTATTTTGGCTTGAATTTGAAAATATTTAAAAATTTACTTTTTGCCCGGGGAAATCGGGGCATTTTCTCAGAAAAGCTTAAATAATTCCCTGAAACCCACTGCCCGGAGCCGGGGGGTGTCGATTCGACCTACACGGATTGCCACATCCACCTCTCCGATCCAATTTACTCCACGCGCCTAGAGGAGATCCTAGAGGGGGCCAAGGCCTCGGGCCTTGGGGCCATTGTCACGAACGCCGTGGATCTCGACACTTCCCTAGGGAATTTGAGGATCTCGGAGGCCCATCCGGACCTGGTCTTCCCGGCGATGGGCATGCATCCATTGAATATAAACGAGGGCGAATTGGATGCCCTGAGGGGGCTAATATCGGCTTCCAGGGATCGCCTAGTCGCCATAGGCGAGGTCGGGC
>JAWCOP010000032.1:0-1787 GCA_038847005.1 Bathyarchaeia archaeon
ATCTATTACTTCCTTTACGCTGAGGTGAAGGCACATTTGGACGTCATATATAGGATACTCCACCCCTCCATGCCCATAAGGCCGGGCATCGTTTCCGTGCCATGCGACCTCAAAACGGATTTCGGGCTGGCTGCGGTGGCCTGCTCCATAACGAATACCCCGGGGACCGTGGTGGTGGATGTGGACGAGGGGGGGAGGAAGCTATTCGTCCATTGGATAAACGTCATCTCCCCGGATGAGCAAACATGCCGCTCGGAGATCTCGAAGCCATTCGAGGATAGGCTCGGGGAGGTGTTCGAATGATGCTCGTTTATTTCGCCATACCCTTCGTGGCTGCGATATTAATGCTGATGTACAGGGCGGTCGCGGGCCCAACGATCCCGGACAGGGTCTTGGCCATAGATACCTCAACATCCCTGCTCTGCGCCCTCATGGTCCTCTTCGCGATCCTATACGGCGTGTATTTGTTGCTCGTGGTCGCCATAGCCTTGGCCCTCCTATCTTATATAGGGACCTTGGTCTTGGCGAAATATTTGGAAGGGAGGAGCATGGGGGAATGAGCGGCATAACGGCCCTCTTGGCGTATGCGCTCCTAGCGATCGGCGGCTTCTGCGCGGTGGTTGGGGCGATAGGGTTGATGAGGTTCCCTAACTACTTCGTGAGGCTCCACGCTGCCACAGTGGCCGTAATAGGCGGATCGGTGATACCCCTCTTGGGCTTGGCCATATATTCGCTCTCCACCCCGGCCGAATGGGAGGTGAGGGCGATATATTTCTCGAACGCCCTCATAATCGCGGCGCTCATAGTGCTCACCTCGCCGGTGAGTACCCACGCCATGGCTAGGGCGGCCCATAGGGCCGGCGTGCCCGTGGAGCCAAAGGTATGCGATAAGCTGGAGGAGGCGACGAAATGATTCCATTCACGACCTTCGATGCACTATTGCTGCTATTCCTAGTCTTGATGCTAATCTTCACGATCCTAGTCTTCGTCGTTAAGGATCTGCTCTTGGCCGTGATATTCTCGGGCGTCGAGGGCACCTTCTTGGCCTTCATATACTTCATACTCCAAGCGCCGGACATATCTTTAGCTCAAGTCGCGGTCGACGTGGGAATCGAAACGCTCGTCTTCATAGCGGCCGTCTTTTGGACGAGGAGGTATGAGGAATGAGGGCCAAAGAAGCGGCGGCTATGCTGTTCTTGGCTATGGTGGTGCTGGCCTTCGCCATAATATTCACGCTCTCCTTCCCCTCCTTCGGATCGGGAAGGGAATTGGCGATCAGGTATTACCTCCCTAGGGCTCTGGAGGAAACCGGGGCCTTGAACGTGGTCACGACGATCGTTTGGGATTATAGGGGGTACGATACCTTGGGGGAAACGACCGTGTTCTTCGCGGCGGCCATAGGGGCCCTATTGCTCTTCAGGAGGAGGGAGCATTAAAATGAAGGGGATGTCGGTAATCGTGAAGGTTTCCTCGAGGATAATGGTGCCATTGATATTGATCTTGGGCGCGAACATAATATTCCACGGCCACCTGACTCCCGGGGGCGGATTCCAAGGCGGGACCATAGTCGCCGCCGCCCTGACGCTCTATGCCTTGGCCTATGGCGTATCCCTGAATCCGAGGAACATAGAGCGCGTCGAGGCCATCAAGAGCCTAGGGCTGGCCCTCATAGGCCTGGTGGCCTTGGCCGGCGCGTTGAACGAGTTCATACGGGGATTTGGCAGCTTCATGCAAAACCGCGGCGTGTTCCCCGTGGGGATCCCGGGGTGGATATTCAGCGCCGGGAC
>JAWCOP010000032.1:1797-7396 GCA_038847005.1 Bathyarchaeia archaeon
CTCCTGCCTTTCAGCGTGGGCGAGTGCTTGAACGTGGCGATGGGCTTCATGGCCGTTATATTCGTATACGTTATGCTCATGGAGTTCGAGCTCAAGGAGGGGAGAAGGGGATGAGCGATTGGGTCCTCGAGGCGTTCATGGCCCAATACCCATACATACTCACGTTCCTCATGTTGGCCGTTTGCGCATATGCGATCGTCCTCAAGTCGAACCTGATAAAGAAGATCCTGGGCCTGACGATAATGATCGACGTCGTGAACCTCTTCTTAATCCTGACGGGCTATAGGAGGGCCGCGGGACCTATCCCACCGATCTACCCGAGCCCGGAGCAGGTCCAATTGGGAGTGGAGAGGGCCGTCGATCCGCTCCCGCAGGCACTCGTCCTCACGGCCATAGTGATCGACATGTGCGTCACGGCCTTCGCGATCGCCCTAGTGGTCCTGATATACAGGGCCTATGGGACCTTGGATGTTAGGAAGATAAGGGAATTGAGGGGGTAGGGGAGTTGGAGCCGATCTTCGAACACGCCCCGATATTGGCCATAGCGATCCCGCTGCTATTCGCTTTCATACTGCCCGGTCTGGCCCTATTCACGGGCAGGAGGTCTTGGGGCCTCCTAGCCTCGCTGGGGATGGGCATAAGCCTCCTGATGTCCGCGCTGACCTTCTGGAACGTTAGCCTATTGCCAGAGCGCATACAGCTCTACAAGCTCGGCGGATGGATCCCCCCGGTCGGTATAGTCCTAGAGGTTGATCGATTCAACGCCCTCGTGGGCATCCTCGTCGCGTCGTCCCTGCTGATGTTGGCGATTTACTCCACGGGCTATACATCAAGGGATTACGGCGTCCAGTACTATTATATCCTCCTGCTCATCATGGGCGCTGGGCTCATGGGCTGCGTATACACCGGGGACCTCTTCAACCTCTTCGTATTCTTGGAGGTCGCCACCATATCCTCCTACGGCCTGATCGCCTTCCGAAAGGATAATAGGATCTCGTTGGAGGGTTCCATGAAGTACTTGGTCATGAGCTCATTGGCGATAAACGTATACCTATTAGCCCTCGCATTCTTATACAATACCTATGGGACGCTGAACATGGCCGATCTGGCCGCGAAGATCCATGGCGGCATGGGGGCGGGATCCCCCCTAAGCGGCGCGATCGATGCCTTCGGCTTCCCGAAGGATTACAGCCTCTCCGCCCTAGCGATAATCTCCTTGGCGATATGGACCTTCGGGATAAAGGGCTCGATAGCCCCGCTCCACTTCCCCCACGTCGATGCCGCGCAGGCCTCGCCAGCCTCCATAGGCGCCATGTTCTCCGGCATACTCTCCGCCGTATCCCTCTACGCCCTGATGAGGTTCCTCCTGACGCTTTATGGAGGCGCGCCGATGCCGACGGCCGCCCTCGTGGGCGCCTTCTTCCACCTGATGCTTTTGCTCGGATTGATCTCGATGTTGGTCGGCGCCTTCATGGCCCTAGTGCAAACGGACCTGAAGAGGCTATTGGCTTTCTCGACCGTCGCCAACGTGGGCTACGTGGCGTTCGCCATCGGCCTATTGGCCCAAGAGCGCTCCTGGCCGCTCACGGGCGCGGCGCTCCTGCCTGTCGACGCCGCCGTGCTCCACATCCTCAACCACACCATAGTCAAGGTCCTCCTCTTCCTTTGCGCCGGCGGTATCTACTTCCTAACGGGCAGCCAAAGCTTGGACGATCTGGGCGGGATCGGTAGGATAAGCCCAAGCCTAGCGGCCTCCTTGGCCGTTGGGGGATTGGCCATAGCGGGCGTCCCGGGCCTGAATTGCTTCGTTAGCAAATGGCTCCTAATAGCCGCGGCCTTGGAGAGGGGCAACGTCGCCCATTACTTCGGGATAGTGGTCGTTGTCATCTCGAGCGCTGCCATGCTGGCGGCTTACCTGAGGATAATCTATGCGATGTTCTCGGGGATCCCGAGGAAGGGGTTGATCGCCGAATCCGTCCCAGCGGCCCTCATGGCCCCGATCCTCATCCTGACGGTCCTCACGATAATCTTGGGCGTGTATCCCCAAGCCGTTCTGGGCTACGTGCGCGGCGCCTCCGAGGCCGTCGCGAGCCCCGCGTATTGGGAATACGTTTGGGAGGCGGTGAGGGCGAGATGAACGGCCAGTTCTTGGAGAACATAACGGTCGTGGCGATCCTCTTGGCCCTATCCTCGCTCCTCTTCTACGGAATCGCCCTTTGGGCTAGGCGAGTTACGCCTAGGAGGCCGGGGGGAGCTAAGGAGGATGTATACGCCTGCGGGGAGGAGATGCCAGCCGAGAAGGCCTACGTCCTCTCGGGCAAGCTCTACGACGGGTTCTGGAGGGGGACCTTCAGGGCCGCGTTCGAGGCCCTCAGGGGATCCCATTCGGGCATATTGGACGATTGGCTATGGTGGGCGATGGTCGTATTGGCAGTGCTATTCGTTGTTTTCTACGCGGTGATGTGAGATGGCGGCCATGGATTTGATCCTATACGCGATCCAAGTCCTAGTTTACCCGGGGATATTGTTCGCCTTCGCAACGGGCCTGTTCTCGGAGTGGTTCATGAGGAAGCTATACGCCAGGTTCCAAAACCGCCGGGGCCCGACTTATACGGGGCCCTTCGGGATCCTCCAGCCCTTGGCCGATTTCCTAAAGCTAATGCTGAAGGAGGACATAGCCACCCGCGTATCCGGCGATAAGGCCGTCCTCTTCCTGCTATCCCTATCGCTCGGCGCCCTAAGCTTGGTCATGCTCTTCACCCCGCTCGCCATAAAGGGCCTCGGATTCCCATACGACGCCGTTTTGGTGGTCTACCTGCTCATAATACCGTCCCTAGTCTTCGCCCTGATAGGCTACGCCTCCTATAACCCCTTCGGGATCTACGGATCCTCTAGGATCGTCGTCCTCCTATTGGGCTATGAGCCGGCCTTCCTATTGTCCATCTTCATGCCCATGTTCGCCGCCCCCGGCGGCTTCGGGTTCTCAGTCAGGGAGGCGGCATCGAGGATGTGGCCCCTCTGGCGGGGGCCAACGGCGATCGCGATGATCATAGCGCTCGCGATAGCCCTGGTTTCGCTCCAATGCAAGCTCATGGAGAAGCCGTTCGATATACCCCATGCCGAGGTCGAGATAGTGGGAGGGCCCTTCACCGAATACTCCGGCCCGAAGCTCGCCTATATAGGCCTGCTCCACGATTTCGAGCTGGTAGTGGGGGCCGTCCTGATAACCTATTTGCTGCTGGGCGGAGAGGCCCCGTTCCAGGGCCCCCTCGGGGCCTTGGCGGTCCTCGCGAAGTTCTTGGCGGTCGTTTCGGCCCTCACCTTGATCAAGGCAGTATTCGGGAGGTTCAGGATCGATCAGGCATCGAATATGCTGTGGAGATACGTCATCCTGATAGCCCTAGCCGACCTCCTATTGGCCGCGTACGTAATACCGAGGTTCGCCTGAGGGGGCCTTTAGGGGCCCAAAGGGCCTAAAAGGCGATCCCGGATAGCCAAGCCATGCACCTCAGGGCGTAGTTGACGTTCAGTAGTATGAAGAAGAGGGCGGCTATCGCCTCAATGCCCAAGACCCGCTTCCCCGCGGGGCCCTCCCCGAGGCATCGCTCGAAGAGCTCCAGGGCGAAGATGAGGCCAAGGGCGGCCAGCGCGGGGATCGGCATAACGTAGATCGCCCTCCATTGATAGAAGGGGCCCGCCATCAGCATCAGGGCCGAGCAGGGCGCCAACCAAGCCGAGAGCAACCTCCTGAAGGCCTTCCCCCGCGCCCCAAATATGCCCAAGGCCCCCATCAGGAAGGCGGCGGGGTTGAAGAGGAAGCCGGCGACATAGGTCGCAACGGTCTCCCGTAGGTTGGATATGGCGGCGAGGGCGTTGGAGGGGCTCAAGAAGGAGAGGAAGTTGGCGGCGTATGGCAACGCCTTCGTCGCCCCGAGAAGGGAGAGCGCCAGGATCGCCTCGAATACGAGCAACGCGCCGGAGGCCAAAAGGGCGGATAGGGATTCCTTATCGCCGCCCAATGCCCCTGGAAGGTTGAAGAGGAAATAAAGGCCCAAGATCGCCGCCGCCAAGGCCCCGGTCCATGAATGGGCCGCGAAGAGGAGGCAGGCTAGGGCGGCGGAGGGGATCAGCCATCGCCTCGACCTCGAGGCCTTCAGGACCGATCCAAAGTGAAGCGCCATTATGGAGAGCGCGAGCCAATTGGCGTATATGCCCGCGTACATTCCAACCGCAAGCTGAACGGAGAAGATCGATAGGAGCCCGGCGAGCGCGGCCGCCTTGGAATCCCCGCTCCCGATCTTCACCAACCAGAAGGTCGATAGCGCCGAGAGGGCCATGAGGAGTATCGGAGCCGCTTGGATCACGGATATCGAAGGGGCTCCGCTGAGGACCTTGATGCCATACAGGAGCGATAGGGAGAGCGCCCTGGGCTCCGCTTGGAAAAGCTCAAAAAGGGATTCGATCCCGGCGATCCTCTCCAGATTCCGGAGGTACCAAGGCGAATCCACGCCCACGAGCTTGGGCGGGTGTTGGGGGGAGAAATATGGGAAATAGACCGCGATCGCGCCCAAGGAAAGCCCCGCCCATAGGAGGATCGCCGCACGCGGCCATATCGAGTAAAGCCTCGGCGATCCTCCCCCCATGCTTCGCCCTTCGGCCGATGCCCGATGGGCTATAGGGGACGAGAGCCAAGAGAGAGCGAAGAGGACCACCAGCCAAGCGAAGATGGGATAGAGCGCGTAGGGGTACTTGAACTCAAAGGCCAAGGTCCATCTGATCTGGGGGATGGAGAGGATGGTGAAGGGTCCGGCCGGCGAATGGGCCCGGAGCAGGGCCATCGATGCGAGGGCCGCGCAGGAGAACGCCTCGATGGCGGCGAGGGCCAAGAGGGCGAAGGATGGCGCGAGCGCCATCCCTACCCTCGAGCGGGCCACGGGGCCCCCAAGGGCGAGGGGCGATGTCAAAGCGGCCAAGGCGGAGGCCGCGACCGCGGGTGCCGTCGCGCCGCCCCGAAAGCATATGGAGAAGATCGACGCCAAGGCCAAATGCCATATGGCCCAAACCCAATGGGCCCTCCTCCGAAGGATCGCGAGCAGGATGGGGATCGAGAACGCCAAAAGCGCGGACGCGAGCCAAGCCAATCGATCCGCCTCCAGCCCCATCAGGGCGATCCTCAAGTCCTTTTCCGAGAACCCGAAGCTGAACTTAATGTGAAGCGAATTGACGAGCGCTATGAAGCCGAATAGGAGGCAGGGGGCCGAGCAAAGGGCATTCAGGAGCTCCAGCCTCCCGCGATCCCTCAAGGCGCCCGCCCCCTAGCCCTCGAGTCGCCCTCCAATTCCGACCTTATCCTGTTTCGAACCTCCTCGAACTCGCTAGGCGAGGCGCTCCAGTGGGGCCAATTCAGCCTAATCGAGTCCCCGAAACGCCTCGGGATTATATGTACGTGGACGTGGAATACGCTTTGCCAAGCCGCCCTGCCGTTGGTCTGGAGTATATTGAGCCCATCCGCCCCAATCGCCCTATGAACGGCCGGCGCTATCGCGGCGACCCTTTCGAAGAGCTCCCCGACCTCCTCGGGCGGCATATCCAGTATCGT
>JAWCOP010000033.1:0-7346 GCA_038847005.1 Bathyarchaeia archaeon
GATGTCGCCCCCGGCCTCCACTACCGCCACGATCACCTCATCGATCTTCCCGCTCATCAAATTATAGGGCATTTCTGGTCACAGAATAATATGCCTTCTAATGGGTATATATTAGCTTCTCGAACGTCACAGAGGATCCGATACCCCTTCCAAGAGGATATTAAAGTAGGGTGCTTCCCTAATCTTTTTATTAGGGTTTCAAGCGAGCCTCAGGCAACCAGAATTGATGTCAAAGGAGGATTTGGTGCACTATATAGTTGGGATTGTAGGCCTAGGGATGAGCCTGTTCCACCTAATCACAGGCGCCATAGGGACTTTGGACATCTTGCTCCAGAGGTCATTACACCTGCTGTTTGCCTTGGTCTTGGTATTCCTAACCCGACCATTCTCCAAGAAGTCCGAGGGAGGCCCCTCCATTGCGGATGCCCTCCTGATCCTCGCATCGATCGCTTCATGTGGCTACGTGGCCATAAACTACTGGGCCATAACCACCAGATACGTCCTATCCACGCCCCTCAGCCTTTGGGACGCCTTATTCGGCCTTCTGCTAATACTCCTAGTCATAGAGGCCGCTAGGCGAGCCCTCGGCCCGATCCTAGCCACGATACCAGCGATCTTCCTCATATACGCATGGGCTGGCCCTTGGTTGCCCGATATATTATGGCATAGGGGCTTCACGCCCTTGCAGATAATCGATTTCATGACCCTAGGGTTTTCCGGGATATGGGGTTTGCCAATGGCCGTATCCTCCACTTACATAGTGCTCTTCATAATCCTTGGTACCTTCTTGGAAAAGTCCGGCGCGGGTCAGTTCATAATAGATATTTGCAACATAATCGTGGGGCGATCGAGGGGGGGACCGGCGAAACTGGCCGTCCTATCCAGCGCGGCCTTTGGGAGCATATCAGGCAGCGCCGTCGCGAATGTATACGGAACCGGCATGTTCACGATCCCGATGATGAAGAGGATCGGCTATAAGCCCGCCTTTGCCGGGGCCGTTGAGGCCGTCGCGAGCACCGGCGGGCAGATAATGCCGCCGGTCATGGGGGCCGCGGCATTCATAATGGCGGAGATAATGGGCATCCCATACATAGAGGTCGCTAAGGCGGCCTTCCTGCCGGCAGTGTTGTACTTCTTATCCGTTGGATTGATGGTCCATTTCGAAGCCGTGAAGAGGGGGCTCAAGGGGATCCCCAAGGAGGAGGTCCCGAAATTTAAGGAAACCATTGGCTACGCTTATCAGATCGCGCCGTTGATTCTCCTAATCGCGCTATTAGTGAGCGGCTATTCCATATTTCGAGCCGTATTCTATAGCATATTGGTGGCCGTCTTCGTCAGCACTTTTAGGAAAAGGTCCAGGATGGGGCCAAAGGCGATACTTGACGCTTTGGTCGTAGCGGCTAGAAGGGCCGCCAGCATAGCAGTAGCTTGCGCAGCCTCAGGATTGATTATCGGCACCTTATTGTTGACGGGCGTAGGATTCAATTTCACTACGCTCGTCGTGCAGTTCTCCGGACAACAAGCGATAATCGGTTTGCTTTTGGTCATGGTAGCTTGCATAATCTTGGGAACCGGGTTACCGACCACCGTCGCCTACATAATCGTAGCCGCCATAGGGGTTCCGGCGCTCATAAATCTTGGAGTGCAGCCCATAGCTGCACATATGTTCGCGTTCTACTATGCGGTCATATCCATGGTGACCCCTCCCGATGCCCTCTCGGCATACGCCGGGGCCGAGATCGCTGGAGCCGACTTCTTAGAAACGGCGATGATAGCAATGAAGCTGAGCGTGGTGGCTTTCCTCGCCCCATTCATGTTCGCATATTCCCCGCAGCTATTGCTCATCGGCCCGATCAATGAGATTGTCATAGCCTTTACCACAGCGTTGATAGGAACTGTTTCATTAGCTGCTGGAGTCGAGGGGTGGCTTTTGACGAGAGCCAACGTTGTCGAGAGAGTTCTCTTAGTGGCCGCTGCATTAGGCCTGATCCATTATGGATTATATACGGATCTCATCGGGATGGGGTTATTTGGGGCCGTGCTCATAGTACAGATGGTCAAGTCCAAGCTATCGACTTACACAGTTTCTGCTGAGGAGGAGATTCTGTCAAGCGGAGCGCTTGAGAGGACCCTCAGAAGGGCCTTAAGGGGGCTTCAAAGGCCCAAGGATGTAAGGGAGGAGATGGAAAAGGAGGGTTAACGGACTTCCTTCGCATCCGGCTGGATCATATTGAGCCTCGGATTAAGGGAGTAAGCCTTCGCCAGCGCCTATCGCCTTAAAAGGAGCTTTAAACGATCGTTCAGGAATTCATTAAAAATGACGTATGGAAAAGCGACACTGGTGTCCACAATTTGTCCATATTGATAATCGATCTATATATCGGGGTAAGTTTATTAGAGGGGAAGGCTGTCTATCAGTCGAAAAGGCGGAGCGGATCCGAAATGGCATTCTTCAATAAATCCGCCATAACTAAGGCCCAAGGAATCGCCATAGTTGTGATAATCTTGGTGGCAGCGATAGCCATAGGGGTCTATTACGCGACTGCGCCAAAGCCAGGCCCCAAGCCGCTGAAGATCACGATATCCGCTGGGCCGAGCGGGGGCATGTGGTACATACTTTGCGGGAAGCTATCGGATATGCTAAAGGAGGACTATCCGGGCTCCCTAATCACCGTGATGGAGGGAGGAGGCCTCGCTAACTTGGAGAGGGTAAATGATGGCACGGCGGACTTCGGAACAACGATGGCACATTACTATAAGAAAGCCCTGGAGGGACCTTGGGATCCAGATAAGAAGGATCAGCCGCTTGCAAAGCAACTGCCGAACCTCAGGGTAATCGCCCGATTCTCGCCCATAAGGCATCTATTCTGGGTTGTGGATGAGAGCCCATTGAAGTCAATAGAGCAGATAAAGGAGCAGAAATACCCATTGAAGATAGCCTCCAGCCCATGGGGCAGCACCCCCGTATGGGCCATGAAGAGGACTTTGGAGGCATATGGGATAACCCTGAAGGATGTCGAGGGCTGGGGCGGGAAGATATTCCCGGTCGCCTACTCCCAAGCGGCGGACCTGATCAAGGATGGGCATGCGGAGGCCTTCTTCGGGCCCGTAGTGCCAGCGCTAACGGAATTGGCCGCCACGAAAAAGCTCCGGATACTCCCAGTTAAGGAGGAGGCCCTTGAGTCACTGAAGAGGAAATGGGGCTACGATTACCAAGCCATACCGGCAGGGACGCAACTGGTGCCGCAAGTGACGCTCGAAAGGGATACGTTGGCGGTTGTGGAATGGCAGGTCTTCGTATGCCGCAAGGATCTACCTGACGATGTGGTATACGCCTTCACTAAGACCTTCCTCTCTAGGGCCGAAACCATAAGGAAGCTCCATGCGGAGCTGGCCGCGTTCGATCCATCGACCGCTTGGAAGGATGTCGGGGGCCCGCTCCATCCCGGGGCGGAGAAATGCTTCAGGGATCTCGGGTATATGAAGTGAGTGGCAAAGCCCCCAAACCCTTTTTTTAAAAAGGTTCGGAGGATCGGCGAGTGGGATCCCTGCTCCATTTCATCAAATTTATAATGGGGGTTTCGCTAATCAAAAGTCGTTCAAGCATGAGGTGGGACGCCCCACGCCCTTATGGGATGGATTGGGGAGGGCGCTACGGCGGGCGATCCGCTCGAGGATAATAGCGCTTTACGCCCTGTCCATAGCCGCGCTCTCCGCACTATCATCCCTCATACCATATCAAACTCAAGTCCATTTGTCGATAGCGGCGGGCTTCGCGATCGCCCTCCTGATACCGCTGTCCATGATCCTATCCCGGGGCTTGGAGCCCCTAGACGCCATCTTCATCGCCGGGGTGGCTTTCCTAATAGTGGCCCTCCTAAAGAGCGACCTCCCAACGCGGGCCGTCCTAGAGAACCTGAGGCATTTCTCCCTGATCCTTTCGCTTGGGCTATCCGCCCTTTACGCGGCCCTGAGGATCCTCGGGGCCCATCGGGCCGGGTCTGACGCGAAACCCATGGACGCGCTCGCGAGGTTCTTCTCCATATTCAATGCGACGCTCTCCTCGGAGCTCTGCTCATGTTTGCACCCAACCTTGTTCTTGGAGGCATTGGGCGTCGCCGCATCCATCCAAAGCCAAGTGAGGTTGGGCTTCATCATCATGATGGCCACGCTTATTTACCAAGCACAGCTGACCCATGGAGCCTATAGGTCGAGGAGGAAGTTATCGAAGCCGTTCCTATGATGTTTCCCAGCCATGGAATTTTGAAACCCCCTCGTGGGATCCCGTCCCCGATGCGATCTCAGGCAACCTTTTATACGATGGGATCCAAATATAACATGCGATGGGTATGGGGGCCAATATATGCGATTTCATAGGGAATACCCCCCTAATGAGGCTGAATATATCCCACGAGGGCGAGGACTTCGAGATCCTCGCCAAATTGGAGTTCATGAACCCCAGCGGGAGCGTTAAGGATAGGATCGCCAAATATATCGTCGAGCAAGCGGAGAGGAGCGGGATCCTGAGGAGGGGCGATACGATCGTGGAGGCCACGAGCGGGAACACGGGCATAGCGCTCTCGATGGTGGCCGCCGCGAAGGGGTACAAGATGCTCGTCCTGATGCCCGAGCATATGAGCAAGGAAAGGGTGAGGATCATGCAGGATCTGGGCGCGGATGTTTGCCTCACCCCCAAGGAGCTCGGATTCGAGGGCGCCGTCAGGAGGGCTAGGGAAATAGCCGAGAGGAACAGGGGCTTCTTCTACGCCAATCAATTCGGGAACCCGATGAACGTCATGGCCCATTACCATTATACTGGGAGGGAGATGGCCCAGCAGGCGGGGCGGAGGATAGATCTATTCGTAGCGGGCGTTGGGACCGGCGGGACGATAATGGGGGTTGGGAGGTTTCTTAGGGAGCTGAACAGCGGGATCAAGCTGATAGCCGTGGAGCCCGAGGAATGCGCGGCCCTAGCGGCCGCGAAGGCCGGGCGCAGGGCCGAATTGGGGGATCATAAGATACCCGGGATAGGGGATGGATTCGTACCGGAGATCGTGAACCCCGACGAGATAGACGATGTCATTACCGTGAAGAGCGATGATGCCATAGCCATGGCCAGCAGGCTCAATAAGGAGTATGGCCTTATGGTCGGCATCTCCTCCGGCGCCAATATCCTGGCGACCATAAGGGCATTGAAGGCGTATGGGAGGGATAAGACCGCCGCGACGGTGCTGCCCGATAGGGCCGAGAGATATTTCAGCACGGAGCTATTCTCCGAGGAGTACATAAGGAGCGCGTTGAGGTCTTGCAAGCTGGACAGGGAATGCCTCTTCCTTTTGTAGCCCCATTGGATCATTAAAAGGATGGCCGATCCCATGCCTTGAGGCCCTCATCGAAAAGGGGCCAAGATAGCATCTCGGGAGGGGATGTAAGCGCCTAAGGATTGGAGGCGGAGCCGTGAACGAGGAAGTGAGGAAGTTCCTCGCGGGGATCGAGGAGGAGATGGGCGGCCTGCCGAGGGATATCCACATAACCCGGATGTGCTCATCCCTCGTGGCCGTTTCCAATGGCAAGGTCATCAAATTGACCGACCCAAAATTGGAGCATTGCCCCCTTGCCAGCTCCCTGTACGATTTCCCGAGGGGGCTCGATATGGAATCGTTGAAGGCCAGGATAGCCGAGGCGGTCGAGCGGAAGATATCGGAGTTCGGCTTGTTCACGGATCTCAGACCCCTTTACAGGTCCACGATAGCAATACCCTTCGGCGCCTCCGAGATGATGATGTACGATCTTAAGAGGGGGAGGGCCGAGGCCGCGGTCGTGGTATGCGATGGGGCCGGGACGGTGATCGCCGATGATCCGTACTTGGTCCAAGGCATCGGGGCAAGGATGAATGGTGTCTTCTATACCTCTCCCATAAAGGGCGTGATAAAGGGGATCGAGGATATGGGCGGGGAGATCCTGTTCCCTGATACGGCCAAGATAGATCAGGTGTCGGGCGTGAGGAGGGCCCTCGAAAGGTACGGGAGCATCGATGTGACGGTTAGCGGTTTTGGGAATGATGGCTTAAGGGAGATCAGGGAGCTCGAGGCCGAGAGCGGAGCTTCCGTCACCATATTGGTCGTTTGCACCACTGGGATGGGCGAGGGGCGAGTGAAGGAGGCTATGGCCTATGCGGATCTCGTGTGGAGTTGCGCCTCCGGCAAGGTTAGGGAGGCGATCGGGAGGCGGGCGAAGCTCCAGATGGGAACTAAGATCCCCGTCTACGCCTTGACCGAGAGGGCATTGGATTTCGTATCGAGCTATTCCTCGAGGGAGTTCAGGGAATACGTAAGCAAGTTCGATGGGCCTTACATAATATCCGGAGGGTGCAGGACAATGCCAGATGCACATGAATGCATGAGGATAAAGATGGGGGATTTCGATACCTATATAGCGCGCGTTAAAAGCCTTCCGATCAGGAGCGCGGATGAGCCAAGGCCGTTGCTCTAAGATGGCCCCCTATCAGCTCAATGGCATGTTCCAAGCCCTCGATGAAGCGGTTTGCCCAATCCAGTATGAGGGGCTAGCCAGAAAGGGTATTGCGGGATGCTTAGCTTGCTCGAATCCTAAAATCCGCAGCGATCTTTCGCCAAATCCAGAAATAAATATTTATTATCGTGGAGCATTTGAAGAGGAGGTCAAACTTGTCAAGAATCGAGATCTTGAGCAGGATAAGATCGAACCGAGATGGCATAATAGAGTTCGCCAAGGAGCTCGTTAGGACGCCGAGCGAAAATCCCCCAGGGGATCAAACCAAGGTGGCCGCGATCGTGAGGGATTTTTTGAAGGATCATGGCGTGAGCGTCGAGACATATGAGCGGGAGAAGGGGAGGATAAACATCATCGGGAGGATAGGGAGGGAATCGGGGAAAGTATTGTTGATGAATGGCCATATGGACACGGTTCCGGCTGGGGACGTGAGCCGCTGGAGCTTCGATCCCTTCGAGGGCAAGTTGGCCGACGGAATCCTATACGGCAGGGGCGCGGCGGATATGAAGGGGGGCTTGGCCGCCATGCTCTATGCCCAAGCCGTCCTAGCCGGGTTCGAGGAGGAATTGAACGGCTCCATGGTTACGATGGCCGTGCCCGATGAGGAGACGGGGGGCAAATTCGGCACGGAGTATTTATTAAGGGAGGTGGGGATCCGAGGAGACGCTTGCATAGTGGCGGAGCCAAGCCTCCTGAGGTTTTGCAGGATAGGGGAGAAGGGCTGGTGCCTCGCGAGGATCGCGACGAAGGGGAGGCCGGCCCATGGGAGCCTGCCGATGCTTGGCAAGAACGCGATCCTCATGATGTGCGAGGCC
>JAWCOP010000034.1:0-7168 GCA_038847005.1 Bathyarchaeia archaeon
GCCCCAAGGGGATCTTGGCCTTGGCCTCCTCGGCCCCCTTGGCCTCCTCCCCGGATTTCATCCATTCGCGTATCGCCTCCTCTATGGCCAAGCTCATGCTGCCCTTCTTCATGCCGAACCTCTTAGCAACCATCTCCCTGAAGGCCCTTTCCAATGCGTCATCCATCATGACATCGATTCGGCCCATTGGCGATAATTATCCTCACATATACACATATAAACTTTTGTGTAAAAAGAGTTGTAGAGGGGAAATTCATAAATTCAACAATTCCCTTATCAAGCCCTCGCACCGCAACAAGTCCTTCCTCAAGCGCTCAAGATCCGCCCGGGAAACCTCCTCCCCAGAGGAAACCTTGCTCCTTATGAACTCGAGGGCCCCATCCAAGATCTCGATCAAGCCCCGATCATCGATGCCCAAGGCCCCGAGGCAGCCCTTGATCGCGTTTATGTCTATGGCGACCTCGTATGGGCTCGAATCCCGATATATGGCCTGGGCGAGGCTCCAGCCGAGGAGGAAGGCGCACCTCAGGGGCGTCGTTTCGATCGGCATCTTATAAGTTCACGATATCGAGCCTTCTGCCCCTCAAATCGGTCATTTCGCAACATACTATCGCGAACTCCGACGCCCCCCTGGAGCCGATCACCAATACGTCCTCCCCCTCCCTTATGAGCGCCAATCCATCGTATACGACGGAAAATTCCCCGGAATCCGCGATCAAGGTGAACAAGGTCCTGAGGCCGGATGGGGTCCTATAGGTTATGATTGGGCCCTTGACCCTGCCGCTGAGCCTCAGCCCCCCGTCCCCAAATCCCGGCTCATTCAATTCCATCCTCGCCCTTGGAATCCGGCCCGCTGGTTTCGATTTTGCACAAGCCATCCCTATCCACGGCGCTGTCTATGGCGGCTTCGGCTATCGAGATGGATATCTCGCCGATCCTATGGAGGGCCAAGACGATCTGCCTCAATTCCCCGAACCCGTGGTAAATGTTCTCGATCGGCAGGTCATCGATTATATCGTACGCCTCCTTCGAGCATTCCTCGAATAGGTTTATGGCCATATTCGCCATCTTGCTATCGTAATTGAACGCGCTCTTCATGACCATATCGCAAACGCCCTTTATCTTGTTGCTGTATTCCCATATGCGGGCCTTGATCCTCTCGCTCACCCATCCCCCGGAGGCCTCCATCCTCACGACATCGCCGGCCATCTTATTGGCCCAGTCCGCCATCCTCTCCAGGACGTTCGCGATGAGGGCTATGGAAAGGATGCTCCCGGAGTCGTATATGCCGATCCTTTGGGATATTGCCGGATTCGCTTGGGCTTGGTTCAAAAGCCTTAGGATCAGGGCGTAGATCCTATTCGCCTCCCGCTCCCTCTTCTGGGCCTCCTTGGCCAATTCCGCATCGGAATCCGTCAAGGCCTTGAGCGCATCGTTCAACATCGTGGAGAAGAGGGAGTAGAGGCGGTGGATCACCACATCCATTGGGAATAGCGCGGGGTTTATGGAGCATTGGAGCACAACGCTGGACGGCGTTTCCTCGATGATGCTGAGCCCGATCAATTTGAACTCCGCCTCGCGGATGGCCTCGAGGCTCTCCCCATCGATCCTATTCGGCGAAACGACCTTCATGACATCGAATCCCTTGACGTAGCCCGCGGTTATCAGCCTCCCGATGAGGCCCTTATCCCGGCAAAGGTCGGAGTTTATTATCAGGGCGCTCGAAACCCCCTTGGTGGCCGCCTCCGAGCTTTGGAATATCCTAAGCGAACCATCCCTCTCGGGGGAGAGGAGCACGAGATCCCCCTTCTTCAGCCCAACCCTTTTGACCCAACTGGCCGGCAGGGAAACGGTCAACGTGGACCGCCCAACCAACTGGATCCTGCGCCTCTCCATTCGAAACCCCAAGCCCATGAACTCATTATTTATTCTATTTACCGGAATATACTCTAAACAGGCCAAATATAAGATTTGCGAACGATATTTACCAACCCGAGCGAATATGAGCGAAGGAAGAGGACTGGTTTGTGAGAACGTTTGCGATTGGAGGTCTTGCGAGAAGGATTGCCCAAAGGCCGAGATATGGAGGGAGTTCCTCAAATTTGGGAACGAGATCCATTCCCTCAATAGGAGGAGGATCCTCGACTCGGCCGCGAGTTGCCTTGAGGAGATAATCGGGCTTAAGGGATGCGCAATAAAGGTCTTGGGGGAGGAGGGGGAGCCCTCGCTGGTCGCCGCGCGGGGCATGGGGGAGGAGGATCTGAGGTCGTTCCCGCCCGAGGCCGATGGGAGGGCGATCTTTCAGAAAAACTATGTTATGTTCGATCTGAAGGATGCCCCATTCGTCGCGGTCCCCATAACCTTCAAGGGCAGGGGGCTTGGCGCTATCTACGCCCAGCTTGGGGCAGGGTCCTCGAGGTCGGTCCTGCCGTTCATAAGGGCCATGGCCGATTGCCTCGGCGTCGCCCTCGAGAACGAGAAGAGGTACCGGATAGCCATAGGGAATTGGCACGAGGCCGTGAAGGAACTGTGGTCCAAGCTGGACGTTTGGAGATCCCCCAAGGAATTGCCCGAAATCCCCAAGGGGACCTAAAGGGCTCAGCGGAGGGGGCCGGCGATGTGTCCCGATAGGTTGAAGCTCGCCGATCTGGAGAGGATGGGGGACCTGAGGGAGCTCATCAAGGAATTAACCGAGCTGGATAGGATAATCGGGGAATATAGGGATGAGCCCGGGTCCCTGATGCTAACCATAAGGAGGATCCAAGACCTGTTCGGATACGTCCCGCTATCGGCGCTGAGGAGGTTGTCGGAGAAATCCAAGATACCATTGAGCGAATTGATCGGCATAGTGAGCTTCTACAGCTTCTTCTCCACCGCGCCGAAGGGGGAGCATACGATCAAGGTTTGCTTGGGGACATCCTGTTACGTGAGGGGCGGGGAGAAGGTGCTCAACTTCCTCAGCAAGGAGCTCAAGCTGGAGCCGGGTGGCACGAGCGCGGATGGCAAATTCTCCTTGGAGGCCGTGCGCTGCTTGGGATGCTGCGGCCTCTCCCCGGTCGTTGCCATAGACGATAAGGTGTACACCAGGGTGAGCCCGAACAGGATGAGGGGGATCTTGAGGGAATATGCTTAAGGCAGTTGTCCAAGATCGGTTCCTCCCCTCCCCCGAGGACCTCAGGGCGCTCAGGGACGAGATCCTGAGGAAGCAATCCTCGGATAGGAGGATTAGGGTAAAGGTCCACATGGGGACCTGCGGGATCTCCGCCGGCGCGTTGGAGGTTTGGAAGAGGCTCCAGGAGGAGATAAGCGCTAGGGGCCTCGAGGAGGGGATCGCCCTTTCGAAGGCCGGTTGCATAGGCATGTGCAGCATGGAGCCGAACGTCACCGTGATCGCGCCCTCCGGTGAGGCCGTGACGTATAGGGAGGTGACCCCGGATAAGGCTTCGAGGATAGTGGAGGAGCATTTGGCCGGCGGCCATCCCATAAGGGATTACCTATTGGACCCGAACGATCCATTCGTCAAATTCCAAGTCAGGAGGGTCCTGAGGAACCAGGACATAGATCCCATGAACATAGAGGATTATATCGCCCGGGATGGATATCTGGCCTTGGCGAAGGCCATAACGGAGATGAGCCCGGAGGACGTCATAAACGAGATCGATAGATCCGGGCTGAGGGGGAGGGGAGGCGCCGGGTTTAGGACGGGGCTGAAGTGGAAGTTCGCCAGGGCCGCGTATGGGGATCAGAAATACGTGGTTTGCAATGCGGACGAGGGCGATCCGGGGGCCTACATGAACCGGGCGGTCCTGGAGGGGAACCCTCACTCCGTCATAGAGGGGATGGCGATAGCCGGATATGCCATAGGGGCCAGCAAGGGCTACATCTACGTAAGGGCCGAGTACCCCTTGGCCGTGGAGACGTTGGAGCATGCCATAAAGCAGGCCAGGCGCTATGGGCTATTGGGCAAGGGCATACTCGGCACGAAGTTCGATTTCGATGTGGAGATCTGCCTCGGGGCCGGGGCGTTCGTTTGCGGCGAGGAGACGGCCCTGTTGGCATCGCTGATGGGGAAGAGGGGGTCCCCTAGGCCCAGGCCCCCCTTCCCGGCCCAGAAGGGGCTCTTGGATAAGCCGACCGTGATCAACAACGTCGAAACCCTATCTATAACGCCGGCGATAATCCTATACGGGGCGCAATGGTTCAGGGAGGTTGGCAGCGAGAGGAGCCCGGGGACGAAGACCTTCTGCCTCGTCGGGAAGGCGACGAAGAGCGGCATAGTGGAGGTCCCCCTCGGAACGCCGTTGGGGACGTTGGTGCTCGATATAGCGGGCGGGCCCAAGGGCGGTAAGAAGTTCAAGGCCGTTTTGATAGGCGGGCCATCCGGCGGATGCCTCTCGGCCGAGCATTTGAATACGCCGGTCGAGTATGAGACGATGGACGCGCTCGGCGCGATAATGGGATCCGGCGGCCTCGTCGTCCTCGATGAGGACGATTGCATGGTCGATATCGCGAAGTTCTTCCTCGAGTTCACCAAGGACGAATCCTGCGGCAAATGCACCCCCTGCAGGGCCGGGATACCGCAGATGCTGCAATTGCTCGACAAGATCAGGCGCGGGGAGGGCACGGTGGAGGATTTGAGCCTCTTGGAGGATTTGGCCCTCATGATAAAGGCGACATCGCTCTGCGGCCTCGGCCAAACCGCCCCGAACCCGGTCCTGACGACCCTCAGGTATTTCAGGGATGAGTACTTGGCCCACATCCTCGAGAAGAGGTGCCCAGCGGCCGTTTGCCAAGCGCTCTTCGAATCCCCGTGCCAGCACGTATGCCCGATGGGCTTGGATGTGCCGGGTTACATAGCGCTGATAAAGGAGGGGAGGTTCGAGGATTCCTATCGGCTGATAAAGGCCGAGTTGCCGTTCCCATCGGTCTGCGGCAGGGTTTGCCATGCGCCCTGCGAGAGCAAATGCCGGCGGAGCCAGATAGAGGAGCCCATCTCCATAAGGCATCTGAAGAGGTTCGTCGCCGATTACGCCCTTGAGCATGGCATCGAGTTCAACCCCAGGGCCAAGGAGGGGAGGGGGGAGAAGGTCGCCATAATAGGCGCCGGCCCCGCCGGCTTAACGTGCGCCTATTACTTGGCCTTGGAGGGCTATAGGGCGGTCGTGTTCGAGGCCCTCGAGGCCCCGGGCGGGCTCCTGAGATGGGGCATCCCGGAGTATCGACTGCCGAAGGGGATCCTCGAGAAGGAGATCGGGGAGCTGAGGAAGCTGGGCGTGGAGATAAGGACCAAATCCAAGGTGGACGATTTGGAGAGGCTCTTCTCGGAGGGATATAGGGCGATATTCATAGCCGCCGGCGCCCATAGGGGCATCAGGCTGGGGATCCCCGGCGAGGATCTGCAAGGGGTTTACGACGCGCTCGATTTCCTGAGGCGGGTGAACTCCGGGGAGGACGTCAAGGTCGGCAAAAGGGTCGCCGTCATAGGTGGAGGGAACGCCGCCATAGATTCGGCCAGGGTGGCCCTCAGGAAGGGCGCGGAGGTCCACCTCTTCTATAGGAGGGAGAGGAAGGATATGCCGGCCATAGAGGAGGAGATAGCCGCGGCCGAGGAGGAGGGCGTGAAGTTCCACTTCCTAACCACGCCGGTGGAGATAATCGGCAAGGGGGGCAAGGTGAAGGCGATAAGGCTCGTCAGGATGCGCCTCGGGGAGTTCGATAGGAGCGCGAGGAGGAAGGCGGAGCCGATGGAGGGATCGGAGTTCGCGTTCGAGGTCGACTCAGTAATAGAGGCGGTCGGACAAGCGCCGGATTTGGCATTCCTGGAGAGGGCCGGGGTGAAATTGACCAAGGGCGGATTGGTTTCGGTCGACCCGAGGACCTTGATGACGAGCCGCAGCGGGGTCTTCGCGGGCGGCGATGCCGTAACGGGCCCGGCGACCGTCACGGAGGCGATGGCCGCGGGGAAGAGGGCGGCCTTCTCGATAAAGGCCTTCCTGGAGGGCGTGGGGGGAGCCCCGGAGGCCAGATATGGGGCCGAGGGGATCGAGATACCATCGGTTCCGCCCCCCGATGAGGAGATAACCGAGAAGCCCAGGGCGGAGCCCGCCAAGATACCGCTGGAGAGGAGGGCGAGGACGTTCGAGGAGGTCGTCAAGAACTACGATCGGGGGAGGGCCATCGAGGAGGCCGGCAGATGCCTGAGGTGCGATCTCAAAACGGAGTGATCGGGGGATGAAGGAGATACATTTGAAGATAGATGGGAGGGAAGTGAAGGGGAAGGAGGGCGATACGGTCCTAGACGTATGCCTAGCAAATGGCATAGAGGTCCCGACCCTATGCAACCTGAAGTGCTTGACGCCCGTCGGGGCGTGCAGGCTCTGCGTCATAGAGATAGAGGGGGAGAAGAAGCTGAACACCGCCTGCACATACCCGGCCAGGGAGGGCTTGGTGGTGAGGACCGATACGGAGGCCCTCAACAAATATCGGAGGAGGATGCTGGAGTTCCTATTCGCGGAGAGGAACCATTATTGCATGTTCTGCGAGAAGAGCGGGGATTGCGAGCTCCAAAGCCTCGCCTACAAGTTCCAGATGTATAACGTCCCGCTCGATATGCTCAACCCGAAGCTGCCTATCGACTCAAGCCATGAGTATATAACGATCGAGCATAATCGCTGCGTTCTATGCAGCAGGTGCATAAGGGCCTGCGATGAAATAGTCGGCCTCCACGTCTTGGACTTTTCGAGGAGGGGGAACAGGACCTTGGTGGCGGCCGGATTGGGCGAGCCCGTCAAGGGCTCCCCCTGCATCGCCTGCGGGCTATGCATGCAGGTATGCCCCACCGGGGCCATATTCGATAAGCCCTCCTCCTATAGGTTCAAGCGGAAGGATTGCCAAAGGATCGAAACCATCTGCCAAGAATGCGGCCTGGGGTGCCCGATCCATGCCTACGTCAAGGACGGCAATCTGGTGAGGGTCGAGGGCTCAAACTTCGAGGACTTCAGGGTCCAATTGTGCAGGTTGGGGCGGTTCGACGCCATCCACAACGGCCGCGCTAGGGTCCTCAGGCCGATGGTGCGGGAGGGCGGGGCGCTCAGGGAGTGCTCGATGGAGGAGGCATTGAGGCGCGCCGCGGAGGAGCTGAGGGCCAACGGCTCCAACGTCATATGCC
>JAWCOP010000035.1:0-6932 GCA_038847005.1 Bathyarchaeia archaeon
GATCCGCAACCCCAATTCGGCGGACCTCTGGATTATGGCAACCCTCTTCCTCTCGCCCACCGTATGCGCTATCCTTACAACATGCCTCGCCGGATCTAGGCCTTGGAGATCCTCCGGCCTCCTGACTAGGACCTCCGAGGATCCGGAGGGGTGTAGGCCTCGGACCCCCTTTGGGATCTTATATCCAACCTTGACGAGCTTGGGCCATCCCCTAAGCCTCCTCCGCATCTTGCTCGTCTTGCCCTTTGGCTTCCTCCATCCAGTCTCCAGCCTCCTATAGCGCCAGGATTCCTGCCTCAGGAACCTAGGCTCCCTAGACCTCAAACGCTCCCTGAGCCTGAGGAGTGCCTTCGACATTTCTACATCCCCTCAGATTTCTCGTATAGGTAAATCCCATCGAGGAATACCCTCAGATCCTTATCCTTGATCTTGGTTGCGGCCTCTATGTTGGCGGCCGTCTGGGAAACCTCCTCGAGATTTATCCCCTTGACTATTACGTCATCCCCGGATACTATGACCTCAGCGCCGCCTACCACTTTGGCGATCCTGGGGGTTTTCTCCCCGCAGAAGTTCTCGATCAATACCTTTCCATCTGGCTTGGAGAACTTGACGCTCATCGGGAAATGGGCATAGACTATCTTCATTTTGTAAGTGAAGCCCTTGGTGACCCCCCTTATCATGTTCCTGATGTGGCCCGCAGCCGTACCCACCATCCCAAGGTCCCTCTTCCTGGGCCACCTGGCGGATATCACCACCGAGGAGTCCTTGATCGCTATGTCCACGGGCATATGGGATAAATCCTTCTCGAGCCTCCCCAAGGGGCCGCTCACCTCTATCGTCTTGCCAATTAGGTTAATGCTCACTCCCTCCGGGATTTGCACGATCCGTTCCACATATTCCTGCTTCGCCATGGCGATGGCCCCTCCTAATAGAAATAGGCCAAGAGGACCCCGCCGATCCCGTTCTCCTTCGCCTCCCTGTGGGTCATCACCCCCTTCGGCGTGCTGATGAGGAGGAGGCCCATATCCCTAGCCGGCAGATATCTCGCCTCCCATTTCTCTATATCATCAGCCCTAACCGGGAACCTCGGCCTGATCGCCCCGCACTTGTTTATCCGACCCAAGAGCTGGACCCTGAACTTGCCGGATCTGGAATCGTCTATATATTCGAACTCGCCTATGTAGCCATTCCTCTGCATTATGGCTAGAACCTTACCTATCAACATCGCAGCGGGTGATATCAAGCATTCGCGCTTCCTCCTCATCTCGTTGTTGAATATCGTGGAGAGGGCGTTGGAAAGGGTATCCGAAGGCATGCTCGGTCACCATCAGGAATATTTTTCGAATCCCAAGGATCTGGCCACTTCCCTGAAGCATTGCCTACAGAGGTCGAGCCCGTACTTGTGTATAACTGCGTTCATTTGTCCGCAACGCTTGCACGGTTTGGCGGACTTCCCAAATTTCCTCTCCTTCTTCGGCTTCATCTTCGCCATAGATCATCCCTCCACGACTTCTATCCCGAGCCCCTCCCTAGCGAATGAGATCGCCTCCTCCTTGCTGATCTCGTGCGATTTCCCCACCCCGGATCTCTTATAGGCCCTCCTCTTGACCCTGAACCCCGGCCTCTCCAGCGCGACGATGACGTCCAACCCGAATATCCCGAGCTCCGGATCGTATTTGGTCCCGGGGATCTCTATATGCTCCTTTATGCCGAATGCGAAGTTCCCCCTCTCGTCGAAGCTCGAAGCCTTTATCCTGTTCCCGATGGCCGCGAGCGCCCTCCTCAGGAACTCAAGAGCCCTATTGCCCCTCAGGGTCGCCATGCAGGCGATCGGCTCCCCCTTCCTTATGCCGAAGTCCTTGACGGTCTTCTTAGCATCCCGGGAGCATGGGCGCTGGCCAACGAGCCCCTCGAGGACCTTCCTGGCCCTCTCCAATGGGTCGCCCGATTTCCCTATCGCCATATTCACGACGACCTTCCCAACGCGGATCCGGCGCATGGGATTCTGATCTTCCTCGAGTTTTTGTACCTGCAACTCAACCACCGTGGAGCTTTATCGCCGGCGCCTCCCTCCCCACGACGAAGACGTAATCCGCCACGGTCCTCACGATGGCGCCGCCTTCGCATTCCAAGGAGGCGATCGCGGGCCTAAGGGCCGTCCCGGGCTCTATGCTCGCTATCCTCCCCCTAGCCCCTATGTTCCTCCCATCGGCGACTATCGCGTAGGATCCGATTTCGAATTTGAAATGATCCAATATCGATTGATCCGGGATCGACAGCTTTACAACGTCCCGGCTCGAGTAGCCATCCTCGATGGGATTCCTAGGATCCGATACCCTAAGGATCACGTTTCGTCCATCGTGGAGGTTGAGTTGGAAGTTTCCCCCCTTGAGCGTCGTTTTATCGACGATCTTGCATAGTTTGAAGGATGCCTCGGATTCATCTATCTCAACGGGGACCAAGACGTCCTTAGGGGCCGGGACCATCCTGAGCCTCATGTTCGCCTCCGGTATCTCAACCACGTCCATGAGGCCGACGGGATATCCCTCATCCCTCCTAACGCGCCCATCGACCCTCACAGCCCCGCGCGCGATTATCAGCTTGGCCTCTTTGGAGGTATGGGCGTATCCCAAGACGTCCCTTATCAGCAGCAGAAGCGGGATGCAATTCGCTATGGGGTGCGGCCCCGGGCTTGGCCTGGGCGCCCATACGAATCCCTTTTTGCTGATCGGCCAATATCCTGGAGCCTTGTAGCGCTTCAGATGCTTCAATCCGCCCTTCTTGCCCATCACGCGCTCGCACCGGCCCTCGCATCCAAGGCCTAGGCCCTCAATTTATAGCTCAAATCAAAGGACGTTATCAAGACCTTCGATGCGTGGATCGGCACGTTCTTCGCCTCCCCGGAGACGCTCTCCCTAGTTATCCCCTCCACGAAGACCCTCGCCCTCTCCCGATCGACCCGTATGACTTTGCCCTCTATGCCGGAGAAATCCCCCCTCATCACCCTCACGGTGTCCCCCTTCCTCACCGGGAGGCTCCTCAGGCCATATTTGGCCCTCAAATCATCCGATAGCGGCGCGGAGAGGAATTTCCGCCTCCTGTGGTGGGGCGCATTGGCCATCGCCCTCCTTTGGGCGCGCGGTTTCCTCGATTCCACCCTCAACCCCCTCGCCACCTCACAGTATCATGCTCGCCAAGTTGGCGACCCTCGGCCACCTCTCCGCGGCCTCTTTGGCGACGGGGCCCCTGATCTCGGTGCCCTTCAGCTCCCCCTCGGGCGTCACCAAGACCGCCGCGTTGTCCTCGAATTGGATCCTGATCCCATCCGGCCTCCTATAGGGCATCCTCTGCCTTATCACCACGGCGTGGAACATCTGCTTCCTCAGCTCCGGGGTCCCCTTCCTAACGGAAACGACGACCATATCGCCCACTGCCCCGGAGGGATATCTTCGATGCCTCCCCCTGTAGCCCATGACGTTTATGAGCTTCAGCTCCTTGGCCCCGCTATTGTCGGCGCATACGAGCATGGTGCCGGGGACCAGCCCCCTGGAGATCTTGGGGCGGTATTCCACCATCCCCTTGGCCGAAACGGCCCTCGTCTTCGGAGCGGGCATCGATCAAATCACCCCAATTTCTCCACGACCACGAAGGAAACGGTCTTGCTGATGGGCCTGCATTCCGCTATCCTGACCCTATCCCCAACCCTGACCTCCATGCAGGGCGGGCTGTGGGCGGATATCTTGCTCCTCCTCCTCTCATATCGGTTGTATTTCCTTACGTAATGGAAGTACTCCCTCTCGACCGTGATAGTATTCCTCATCCTATCGCTCGCGACGATCCCCTCCAAGACCTTCCCCCTCACCCTCAGATCGCCGTGGAACGGGCAAAGAGGATCGCCGCAATCCCTAGCCGGGGCCTTCACCGTGAGGCCTATATTCCTCGTCACCATCTGCTCACCCTAAGCTTTATCCTATCCTCCGGCCTCCCGAGGAGCTTCCTCCCATCAACCTCGACGGCGCGCCCATCCGGGAGCTTCAAGCGTAGGATGGCGACGTCCTTCGGGACGACCTTCCTCTTACCATCGACGCTCAATATCAGCGTCCTCCTCGTTTCATCCATTATTCGGCCCTCGAGCCCTATCAGCGATCCATTTGGGCTCCCAACGACCTTCGCCTCGAGGCCCATCAGCTCATGCCTCAGGAGGTTCTGGGGGGTTATCGGCGCCATTAGGATCCGCCCTCCCTTTCGACCGTCAGCAGCCTAGCTATGGCCCTCCTCATCTCCCTGATCCTAGCCGGATTCTCCACGTTGCCCATAGCGGATGCGGTCCTAAGCCTGAATAGCTCGGTCCTCAATTCTTCCAGCTTCTTGACCCTCTCCTCGGGCTTCATCGATCTTATCTCACTCATCCTCAGAATCGGCAATCCGATCCTCGACCTCCTCCCCTTCGGACTCTCCCCCCGCCCCGGCCTCCGCGGGCCTCGCCACCCCCTCCGGCCCCGGCCCTTCCTTGGGGATCACCCTATCCGGGAATTCCACATTGGGCGGCAATATCCGGACCTTTATCCCGAACAAGCCGGGCTTCAATTGGGTATAATGGGTAGCCTCCCTCATCTGCTTGAGGACCGGGTCCCCGGCCTTGGGCAGGTAGCCCTCGGAGTATTTCTCGTACCTAGCCCTCTCCGTGGTGAGCTTGCCGCTTATCTTTATATCGGCTCCCAGCGCCCCGGCCTCCATGATCCTGCGGAGGGCCCAATAGGCGGCCCTCCTGAAGTGGACGCCCTTCTCGAGGGCGGAGGCTATCTGAGCCGCCATGACGGCGGGATCGAGCTCGGGGGCCTCTATCTCGGCGACCGAGATCTGGGGGTTCTCGAGCCCGAACCTCTCCTCGAGCAACCTCGTCAGCTCCTTTATGCTCTGCCCCCTCCTCCCTATCACCATGCCCGGCCTAGCGGCGTATACGACGACCCTGACCCCAAGCGGGGTCTTCATCAGCTCAACCTTGCTATAGCCCGCCCTCTCCAGCTCCTTGGAGAGGAATTCATGAACCGCGGCCCGCAGGGCATTCTCCTTGATAAAGTACCTTTGGACGGACATCTCAACCGCCGGCGCAATGCCCTAGTTCGATGGCGCTGGGAAACCTCAATTTTCCTCAGCCCGATCAGGGGCTCCTAATGCAATTCAACCGGGTTTATATAATCATATCGCCCGCTGGCTCAGATGGCCAACGGTCCCCCGGGCTGGGAAATGAAGAATCATCCTATTCGATCTCGTAGCCAATAAGCTCCACATGAGTCAAGGTTTCGAAGGAGGGGGTCGATCTCCCGAAGGCTCTAGGGATGTACCTCCTAACCTTCATCCCCCTCTGGGCCGCCGCGTGGATTATCTTGAGCCTCTCGACATCGATCCCCTTGTATTCGGCGTTGGATTCGAGCCCCTCGAGGAGGCGGAGGATCTCCCCCGCCGCCTTCACCGGATATCTGCCCGAATGCCACCTCTCGGGCAGATCCCTATGGGGGACCTCTTTCTTATAGCGCCTGAATGCTATCGGCCTCTCCTTCCTAATGACGGCCTCGAGGAGGGATTTGGCCTCGCCGAGCCTCATACCCCTTATGGTCCGGCATATCTCGACCGCGTGTTTTGGGGATATCCTGAGCTCCCTCCCCGAGCATTTCACGGTCCTCTCGGGATCCAATTCCCTCGCGGAATAGCCCCACTCCGGCATTTTGAAGCGGCCCCGAGCGGCCCCCTTCCAATGGGCGATTAATTAAATCTTCCGTCGAAACTTTTTAAGCCGGCGGCCGCCCTCTCCAGCAAGGAGCGGCCATGCGATCTCGGTTGGCCGAGTGGGCCCTAGCGGCGCTCGCGATCGCGCTCTTAGCCATGCCGGCCGGGCGGATCGCGGAGGGGCAGGGCCCCGGGGATTGGTTGATCGTCATAAAGCCCCCATCGGCCGATACCTATGTGAGCAGCTTCGTTTACGAGGTGGGCAAGGAGAAGGTTTACCCGGGCCCGTACGGGGCCTCGGAGGGGCTCTTCGTTGGGAACGCCTACGATAGGGCCTTCAAGATCTACGGCCATGGTAGGGCCTATTTGAGGTTCGATACCTCCCGGGTGCCAGCGGGGGCCAAGATCCTGCGGGCCGAGCTCCGCCTTTTCCTATATCAAGCGCCGAAGAGGGAGCTCAAGTATTTGGCCTTCAGGGTCCTCGGCCCTTGGGACGAAAAAACGATGAAATGGGCCGATCAACCGCCGATGGCCGAATCCCCCACGGCTTGGACCATCGTGGGAACGAAGGCCCTCGCTTGGGTCTCTTGGGACATAAAGCGCGACGTGGAGCTTTGGATAAAGAATCCCTCTTCAAATTTCGGGATCGCCTTGAAGATAGAGGAGGAGAGGGACGCCGATGGGGAGATCGCGGCTTTCGATTCGAAGGAGGGCGTCCACTCGGTTGATGGGGAGAGGGCGGTCCCGAGGTTGGAGATAGCCTATTCGGGGCCACGGGCTCCAGGCGCGATCCCGCTCTCGGCGACCTCCACGGAGGCCTCAATTTCGACGACGATCCA
The DNA here is from genome assembly GCA_038847005.1 of Bathyarchaeia archaeon. Lineage (GTDB taxonomy): Archaea > Thermoproteota > Bathyarchaeia > 40CM-2-53-6 > CALIRQ01 > CALIRQ01. Next base: position 6,567 of record JAWCOP010000035.1, read on the forward strand.
ATCGGAAAACGTTGTTTCAACGACCAAATCCGAGCGCCCGACCTCGACCGTGCTCTGGACGAGATCGGCGACGAGCAAGGAAGGGGAGGGTGGGGCTTGGGACTGGGGCAAATCGTTGCCGGCCATCGCGGCCCTGCTCGCCATCGCGGCATTGGCGATCTTGGCGTTGAGGATCCGAAGGCCCGGGGGCGCGAAGGGGGCACAACCCTCCCCATAGCAACCAAGAGGACGTTTTCAACGATATCCCAAGGGGCCTTGGGCACCTCTTATATTTCCCCCAAATCCCATATTGGGGTGGGAATGAGAGCCATGGGGGCCCATCCTTGGGGCGATGGCGTTAAGGTCGATCCCTCCTCGGACAGTGGG
>JAWCOP010000036.1:0-6918 GCA_038847005.1 Bathyarchaeia archaeon
TTGTATTTCGTTTCCAAGGCCCCATACTACTACTTCACACTCGCCCTTATGCTAATAGTCTTATGCATTTCTCATAAAGTTGAAAATTCAAAGTTTGGAATATTCCTCGAGTCCATACGGGAGAATGAAGATGCGGCGATGTCCTTGGGGGTACCGACTTTGAAATACAAGCTTTACGCCAGCATCGTCAGCGCAGCCATTACGAGCATATGCGGGTCATTCTACGCCGTATATATAAGATATGTAACGCCTTACACCGTATTCAACCTGATGTTCTCGGTCCAGATGGCCATAGTCACCATACTGGGCGGCATGGGGACCGTTTGGGGGCCAGTGATAGGCTCCTTCATATTAACGCCCGCATCCGAGGCCTTAAGGGTTTTCTTATCCGGCAGATTGGCGGCGGGGCATCTGGTAGTATATGGGGCAATAATGATCGCAATAATAATGCTCTTGCCAAAAGGGATAACCCCATCGCTAAGGTTGCGTTTCAGAAGGTCCCCGCGTCCAACGCCAAGGGATGGTGATGGAGTTGCTTAAAGGCGAGGGGCTGAAGAAAGCTTTTGGGGGCCTAATAGCCGTTAATAATGTCGACTTCTCCATAAATGAGGGGGGAATAATGGGCCTGATAGGGCCGAATGGCGCTGGGAAGACCACCCTTTTTAATTTGATAACTGGCTTCCACAAGCCCGACTCCGGATCCATCAAGTTCGAAGGAAAAGATATAACGGGGATGAGGCCGGATAGGATCTGCAAGATGGGAATAGCCCGCACGTTCCAAATAGTCAAACCCTTTTCCAATATAGACGTTACCCGCAACGTCATGGTCGGCGCCTTCTCTAGGACTGGTAACTATAGGGTCGCGAGGGAGGAGGCCATCGAGATCCTGAAGTTCGTCGGGCTGGCCGAGAAGAAGGATGAAATCCCCTCGGCCCTCACTATAGCTGATAAGAAGAGGCTAGAGCTTGCGAGAGCTTTGGCAACTAAGCCACGATTGCTTCTCTTGGACGAGGTCGCCGCGGGGCTGAACCCGAAGGAAACCCTCGATATGATAGAATTGATAAGGAAAATCCATGCGAATGGTGTCACGGTATTCATGGTGGAGCATGTGATGAAGGCCATAATGACCTTATGCGAATGGATAATAGTGTTGCATCACGGGGAGAAAATCGCCGAAGGTGCGCCCAAGGAGATTGCCTCGAATGAAAGGGTAATAGAGGCTTATTTGGGAGAGAAGTATCTCTTATAGGAGGAGATTTTAATGCTCTCGGTTAAGAATATCGATGTCTTCCACGGGGACGTTCAGGCGATATGGGATGCCTCCCTGAGGGTCGAAGCGGGGGAGATCGTTTCCATAGTGGGCTCTAATGGGGCTGGGAAGAGCACGCTCCTCAATGCCATCTCCGGCTTCCTACGCCCCAAAAGGGGCGATATAGAGTTTCTGGGCCGGAGGATCCAAGGGCTCCCCCCTTTCAAAATAGTTGAGCTTGGGATATCCCAAGTCCCCGAGGGAAGGCACCTCTTCCCCTATATGACGGTCCTCGAGAATTTGGAAATGGGGGCCTACACCAAGGCCGCGAGGGAGAAGAGGGGGGAGAACTTGGAGAAGGTCTTCTCGATATTTCCGATCCTTAAGGATAGGCAGAAACAACTCGCCGGTAGTTTGAGCGGGGGCGAGCAGCAAATGCTCGCGATAGCCAGGGGCCTCATGTCCCGGCCGAAGCTCCTGATGCTCGATGAACCCTCCCTCGGGCTGGCGCCGAAGCTCGTGGCCCAGATCTTCGATGTGATTTTCAAGATAAGGGAGGAGGGAGTCGCGATACTGCTCGTGGAACAGAACGTATACCACTCCATAAGCATGGCCGATAGGAGTTATGTCTTAGAGAATGGCAGGATAGCCTTGGAGGGTTCAAAGGAGGAGCTCCTTCACAACGAACATGTCAAGAAAGCATACTTGGGCCTTTAGGCCAAGAGCTTCTGGACGTGATATCGATCCCCGTGAACCCTGAAAGGTCCGCTAACATTTGCTGAGGTCAATCAATGGCCTCGCCTCACCCCCCTTGCCCGTAGAGCAACGAATCCTCTTCGTTCCCTGAGGCTTGGTTCCCCATTCTCATCCATCTTTTGGCTTGGGCCGCTATGGTTGCGTCGAAAGCTATTTAGAAGACCGATCATAGAAAATGGAAGGGGGCAAATAGCGAAATGAGCGAATCCGGAAAGATCGTATCCGAGGCCCGAGCCAGGAGGCTTTGCGAGGAGCTCCTGAAGGCGTACGGGGCGCCGGAGGCGGAGGCTAAAACAGTCGCCGAGGTCTTGGTGGCCGGTAGCCTAAGGGGCGTCGATTCCCACGGCCTCCAGCTGCTACCCCGATACCTGATCAGGATCGAGAGGGGCTTGGTTAAGCCCGGGGCCGAGGTCAAGGTCCTCAGGGATACCCCGGCCACGGCCCTCATCGACGGGGGGTGGGGCTTCGGGGCCGTCGTAGGCAAAAGGGCCATGGAGTTGGCCATGGAGAAGGCCGATCGATGCGGCATAGGGGCCGTCGGCGTTAGACGGATCGATCATTTCGGCATCGCCGCCTATTACGCCATGATGGCCGCCGGGAGGGGGATGATAGGAATCGTGACGGCGAACGCGAGCCCGGGCATCGCCCCGACCGGAGGGATGAGGCCGGCCTTGGGGACGAACCCGATCGCGATAGCCATACCGGCCGGGAGGCATAGGCCCATAGTCGTCGATATGGCCACGGCCGCGATCCCGAAGAACAAGCTCCTGCTCGCGGCCAAGAAGGGGGAGAAGATACCGCCCGGCTTGGCCCTCGATGCGGAGGGGAGGCCGACGACCGATCCGGCAGAGGCCCTGAAGGGCGCCATATTGCCGGCGGCTGGCCCGAAGGGCTACGGGTTGGCCGTGGCCGTCGATGCTCTATCCGGCGCGCTGACGGGCTCCGCCTGCGCCTTGGACGTCATCTCCATAGGCAACAGCATGACGGAGCCGCCCACCATAGGGAACTTCTTCATGGCCATAAGGATCGATGCCTTCCTGCCGCTCGAGGAGTTCAAGGCCAAGATCGATAAGATGGTAGAGGACATCAAGAAGGTCCCAAGGGCCCCGGGCGTCGAGGAGATCCTCATGCCGGGCGAGCCTGAGTTCAGGACCGCGGATAGGAGGGCTAAGGAGGGCATACCGGTGGATGGGGAAACCTGGAGGCAATTGAAGGACCTCGCGGCCCGGAAGGGCATGGACCTAGAGGCCTTGGCGGGCTAGGAGGGGCGGAAAGGGCATTTAGGCGGCGATCGCGGCCTGAGGGGCCTTCCGGCCATACCTTTCGTAGTATACGATGCATTCCACGGGCTTCCTTGGGGTCGGCGGCGGTATCTCGGCCGGATAGCCCACCGGTATCACCGTCAGGAGGAACATATCCTCCGGGATCCCGAGCAGCTCCTTGGCCCTCTCCCTATCCATCGTCCCTATCCAGCAGGTCCCGAGCCCCATCTCGGCCGCCACTAGAACCATGTTATAAGTCGCGAGGGTCGCATCCACTATGGCCCAATCGGATTTCTTAGGACATGCCACGACCGCTATCGCCAACGGGGCATCTGCCAGAAACTTGCCATATTTCGTCAGGTCGGCCAATCGCCTAAGGGTTTCCTTGTCCCTTATTATTACCAGCCTCCACGGCTGGGTGTTCTTCGATGAAGGCGCGCTCTTGAAGGCCTCTACGAGCTTATTCAGCGCCTCCTTCGGGACCGGGTCCTTCTTGAACCTCCTTATGCTCCGCCTAGCCTTTATTACCTCCATAACGTCCAATGCCCTTGCCCCCAAGAATTGGATGTAGGGAGCGCAAAAGCATCCAAAAAACCTTTCTCGGCCAAACGGGTTCAGGCCGGGCTAGGGGTGGGAGAATTGCCGCCGAATGGCGAGGCTTTCGTATATGACGGGGACCCGGGCATCGATGATGCACTGGCCATACTCTTCGCGCTTAAATCCCTCGGCCGGGGCCTCAAGGCGATCACTTGCGTGGCCGGGAACGTACCGGTGACCAAGGCCTTTTGGAACGCCGCTAAGCTTATCGAGCTGTCGAAGCTGGACGGCCTCAGCCATGAGCCCGAGCTCGGGATCGGCTCGGCCAAGCCCCTGAGGGGGCCCCTAAGGACCTCCGAGCACATCCACGGCTCGGATGGTCTCGGGGAAACCCAAGCCCTGTTCTCGGATATGGACCTCGGACCTTATTCGGCTAAGGCGAGGGATGGCGTTGATCTGCTCACTGAGATCCTGACCCGCGAGCGCGGCCCCGTAAAGAGAGTGGCGGCGGGCCCGCTAACGAACATTCCCCAGCTGAAAACCCGCCATCCCCGCGCGGCCGCGAGGATCGGGGAATTGGTCATAATGGGCGGGGCCTTCGAGGGCGATGGGAACGCGAGCCCCGTGGCCGAGTATAACGTATATTCGGATCCATGCGCGGCGAGGATCGTTTTCGGCTCCGGCATCCCCATAAGGTTGTTGCCATTGGAGGTGACGAGGAGGGCCGCCGTGGGGCTGGGGGATTTGGGGGCTCTGGGCGGCTCGAGGATCTCCGAGTTCGCCCTGAGGGCCTTGGAATATTACGTAAGGGCCCATCGGAGGCATCTGGGCAAGGGGGAGGGATATCTCCACGACCCATTGGCGATGGCCGTAGCGATCGATGGCTCCCTCGTCACCAAAGAGGAGCTATGGAGGGTGGACGTCGAAGTTAGGGGGGAGATAACCTCTGGCCAAACGGTGGCCCATAGGGGCCCATGGGCCTTGGAGGGGAACAGGATAAGGGTGGTTAGGGAGGTGGACGTCGATAGGTTCTTGGGGGCATTCTTCAAGGCCTTTGGGAGGGGGCCTTTTGCCCGCGCATCCCCTTGATCTTCCCAAGGAAGGATTCGAGCTCATCCAGCTTCGGGCTCCCCCTCGTTTCGGGCCTCGATGCCTTGAACGCCCCGGCGCAGTTCGCCCTCTCGAGCGCCTCCGCCTCATCGAGGCCCATGGCCAATGAGGCCGAGAACGCGCCCAAGAAGGCGTCCCCGCATCCAACGGTATTGATCGGCCTCAGCCCGATCCCCTCCAGATCGACCCCGGGCGCCTCGATGATCCCCCGCGCACTGGCCATGAGGCATCCCCTAGCCCCCAGCTTCAAGACGACCTTCAGGGATGGCGCCACGCCTAGGATCTTGGGGATCGCCTCGATCGGGCGATCCGAGCCGGAGAGCTCCACGGCCTCCACCTCGTTGAGAACCAAGTAATCGACCTCCCTCAACGACCCGCCCAGCCCGATTAAGCCGAGCTTGCTTCGGACGCCGGGATCCCATAATACCCTTTTGCCGCGCGCCCTCGACATCCCGATGGCCCTCCCGGCCGCGTCGAGCGGCGGATCCATTATGACCACGGTGGAGCTCTCCTCAAGGATCCCGGCGACCTCCGGCCGATCGAGGTCCTCCGGGGAGAGCATCGAGTTGGCGCCGAAGAAGGTGTATATCGAGTTCCTCCCGCGCCCATCGATTATCAAATAGGCCCGGCCCGAGCTGGCGCCCTTAAGGACTTTCACCCCGGACGTATCCACCCCCTCCCTTCGGAGCTCCTCGAGGTGCGCGGAGCCGATATCGTCGTCCCCCACGCAACCTATCAGGGCCACCCTGCCGGGCCCTAGGATCCTAGCGGCCGCCACTGCGACGTTCGCGGCCTTCCCGCCCGGGACCGTCGATATCCCCTTCACCGGGACCTCCCCGCCGACCTCCGCGAACTCCTCGACGAATATGCTCACGTCCATGTTTATCGCGCCCATCGCCACCAACTCGACCATCCCCATCCCCCGGCCAAGGCCCGCGACCCATCAAAGGGCGAGGAACTCGATGGCGCACCCTCGCCGAACGCCACCTTTTAGAGGCCCTTCATTGGAACCTTTCATAGCATATTATCTCCTCCAAGGGCTTCCTGTCGGATGTTTCCCTGAAGGCGTCGTGGGAGGGGTATCCGATCGGGATTACGGCGACCACGTTATAATCCTCCGGTATCCCCAAGAGCCTCTTCAGGGCGGAGTTGTCGAACGCGCCGATCCAGCAACTGCCCAATCCCTCGGCCCTAGCCGCGAGCACCAAATGGTCGACGGCTATGGAAACGTCCACCAGCATGCTCATGTCCCCCATGTAATCCCCCCTGTTGAAATCTATCCTCCTCCCACAAGCCACTATGACCAGCGGGGCCTTGGCCACGAAGCCTTGCCCGTGGCAGAGCTTGGCCACCTCCTCCTTCCTCGGCCCCTCCTTGATCAATATGAACTTCCAGGGCTGGCGATTGGAGCCCGACGGGGCGATCCTCGCGGCATCAAGCACCCTTTTTATAACGGCCTCCGGTATCGGATCGGGCTTGAAGGAGCGCACGCTCCTCCTGGTCCTTACGACCTCGTAAAAATCCATGCGCCATCGGTTGAGGATCGACGATCGATCAATAAAAGCCTATATGGCCAAACCGGTCCTTGGCCCTTCCCCTTCTATTAGGCAGTAGCGAACTCGTCGGGCTTAACGATTTCCCCATTGGAAAGCGTGCGAATATTTCGATAAGGGCCCCAGAGAATCCCCATATATATAGGGACGGGCTCCCATCCCCAGCGTGGATCCCAGAGGCAAGCCTCGAATTTCCGGCATTCAGGGCGGCTATCTTTAACCTCCTCTTGCAGAGGCACTATCCAAATTTATATGATTTTAAACATTTTTGTTAAAAAATAATAAAATGAAAAACCTATGGGAACCTTTCCCGTTACGCTAATCCGAGTTGATGCGCCTTGGCCGAAATAAAGGATTCGCTCATCCAACCCTCGCTTTCGGAAATGGGGGCGGAATTGCTCACCATATTCCAAAAGCACCCAAATGAACCCCGCTCGTTGGAATCCTTAGT
>JAWCOP010000037.1:0-827 GCA_038847005.1 Bathyarchaeia archaeon
CTCCAGGAGGGAGCACGTGATCAAGGTCCTCTACGAGGAGCTCACCAAGATGGTCGGGGAGGAGCCCGCGAAGCCCTCCTTGGCCGAGGGGAGGACGAACGTCCTGATGCTCGTGGGGATACAGGGCAGCGGGAAGACGACCGCATCGGCGAAGCTCGCCAAGTTCTACAAGAGCAGGGGAATGAGGGTGGCCTTGGTCTGCGCCGATACCTATAGGCCCGGCGCCTTGGAGCAGTTGAAGCAACTGGCCGATAGGATGAGCGTCCCGGTCCTCGGCGGGGGGCGCGATCCCAAGGAGATAGTGCAGAGGTCCATAGAGAGGGCCAAGGCCGATCGCTTCGATCTGGTCATAGTGGATACGGCCGGGAGGCATAAGAACGAGGCGGGCCTGATGGCCGAGATGGCGGAGTTGGCAGAGGTCGCCAATCCCGATGAGATAATGCTCGTCATAGACGGCACGATCGGCCAACAGGCCGCCCCCCAAGCCGAGGCCTTTCGAAGGGCCACGGCCATAGGATCGATATTGGTGACGAAGCTCGATGGCTCGGCCAAGGGAGGGGGCGCCCTATCGGCCGTGGCCGCCACCGGGGCGAAGATCAAATTCATCAGCTCCGGGGAGGGGCTCGATGACATAGAGCCCTTCGTGCCCTCAGATTACATAGGCCGCCTCTTGGGAATGGGCGATTTGAAGGGCCTCTTGGAGAGGGTTAGGCGCGCAGAGGCGGAGGTCCCGAGGGATAGGGCGAGGGCGATCCTGGAGGGGAAGTTCACCCTGAGGGACCTATACGAGCAGATGGAGTCCTTGAGGAGGATGGGGCCGCTGAGGG
>JAWCOP010000037.1:837-6896 GCA_038847005.1 Bathyarchaeia archaeon
AGATGTTGCCGGGCGGATACGAGCTACCGGAGGAGGGCTTGGAGGCCGCCGAGAGGAAGCTATCGGTCTGGAAGGCGATAATCCAATCGATGACCAAGGAGGAGGTGGAGGATCCGAAGATCATAAGCTCCTCAAGGGTTAGGAGGATAGCCAGGGGCTCCGGGACGTCGGAGAAGGACGTCAAGGAGCTCCTAAGCCAATACTTCGCGATGAGGAAGATGATGAAATCCCTTCGCAAGAGGAGGGGCCTGCCTCGGGGCCTGCCCCGCCTCCCCTGAGCCGGTGGATGCTTATATATGGGATTGGGGAACCCAAAGGGGTGGGTCGTCGCCCATGGCTAGGAAATCGAAGGGATATAGGAGCAGGACCAGGAAGGTCCTCAGGAAGAGGCCGAGGGAAAGGGGGAAGAGCGGCCTCAGCAGGATCCTGAGGAAGTACGAGCCCGGGAGCAAGGTCTGCATAAAGATAGATCCAAGCTTCCATAAGGGCATGCCGCATAGGAGGTATCACGGGAGGATAGGGATAGTCGAGGGCGTGCGCGGCAGGAGTTATATCGTGGGGGTTAAGGTGGGCGGCGAGGAGAGGAAGCTCATAGTAAGGCCCGAGCATTTGGAACCTTGGCGGATCGACCATGCCTAGGAAGATACTATCCGCGAAGGAGGTGACGATCCCGGAGGCGAGGGAGCTCCTGGAGAGGTGCCAAGATGACCTGGGGGAGTTCCAGCGCAGGGTTTTGGATTACTTGGTGAAATTCTCAAAGGTCGATCCGAAAACGGCGGCCAAACTCACGGAGGAGCTCATCTCTAAATTCGACTTGAGCAGGAGGGATGCCGTTCAGCTCGTCAATTGCATGCCATCCACCATAGAGGAGGCCAGGGCCATATTATCGGCGAAGGGGAGGGTCATCCTGACCTCCACGCTCGAGGGCATAATAAGGACCTTGCAAGGGGCCAAGGGCAAGGATTAGGGCCCCGGTGCCCCATTGGATCAATATTTTTAGGCGGAACGCCCCAATAACCCAAGGAAGAGTGGACGCCGACCATGCGGTTCTCAAACCCCAGCCCATCCGAGGGGAAATTCCCCCTCTGAGCCGGGGATCCCCGATGGGGTGGTGATATGGGCATATCCCCGACCGCGAAGAGATATGAGGATTACGCGCTGGTATTGGATTTCCTGCCCTACGGGAGGCCCTCGGCCGGGAGGGGTAGGCATACGTCGATGCCCATAGCTCAATTGATAGGGGAGACCTTCTTCACCCTATTGGAGGCGGAGGTGAAGAGGGGATTCACCCTATCCCCGCACGAGAGGATCTACGTGGGGAAGGACGTGAGGGATAAGATAAGCAGGATAATGGGCAGGATAGATTATAGGGAGCTAACCGCCTCTGCCAAGGCCGAGCTCGAGTCTGTGGTCGAGGAATTGGTGAGGGGGCAGGAGGGCAGGTTCGTGGAGTTCTTCAACGAGGCCCAAGCGATCACGCCGAGGATGCACGCCTTGGAGCTATTGCCGGGGATAGGGAAGAAGACAATGTGGCAGATAATAAACGAGAGGGAGAAAACCCCCTTCAAGAGCTTCAAGGATATCCAAGAGAGGGCCGGCATCCCGGATCCCGCGAGGCTGATCGCGAAAAGGATAGTCGAGGAGCTGAGCGGGGAATCGAAGTATAGGATGTTCGTCAGGGCCGACTAGGCCATGGGTTTGCATGGCTGGCGCCGGGCGAGGAGGCTAGGGCAGAATTTCCTAATCGATGCGTCCATCAGGGATAGGATAATCGAGCTCGCCTCCCTTTCCAAATCGGATGCTGTCTTGGAGATCGGGGCCGGGAAGGGGGCGCTGACAGTGGAATTGGCCAAGAGGGCGGGGGAGGTCTTGGCGGTGGAGAAGGATCCCAAGCTATTGCGGATACTCGAGGCCTCCCTCAGGCCTTTCGAGAACGTCAGGATAATCCCCGGGGACTTCCTCAAGGTCGAGATCCCGAGGTTCAATAAGGTTGTCTCCTGCCCGCCCTACAGCATATCCTCCAAATTGATATTCCGCCTCCTCCAACTGGGCTTCGAGAGGCTCGTGGCCAAGAGCGGGACCGAGCGATACGGGAGGTTGACGGTTAACCTAGGGAGGAGGGCCGAGGCGAGGATCCTAGGCCATGTGCCAAGGCGGGCCTTCAGGCCCATCCCCAAGGTCGATTCCGCGATAGTGGAGATAAGGATGAGGCCATCGGTCCGGGAGCTCGATGACGGCCTATTCCAAGACCTGACCAGATACCTATTCTCGCAAAGGAGGCGGCTCGCGAGGGGCGTCCTGAGGGGGTACCTGAGCTCCTTGGGTTTGGACCCGGCTTTGGCGCATTCAATAGCACCCGATAAGAGGGTCTTCGAGCTCGGGGTGGGGGAATTGGAGGATATCTGCTCGAGGTTGGAGGAACTCATGGACGGGGTGGGCCATGCTGCCTAGGGAGGGCTTGCGCTTGAGGGTGGTATTGGTGGAGCCGGAGAGCGGGGGGAACATCGGCTCCGTGGCCAGGGCGATGAAGAACTTCGGTCTTAAGGACCTATGGCTGGTGAATCCCAAAGCCCGGATCGATGAATCGGCTAGGGCGATGGCATCGCATGCGATCGATGTCTTGGAGGGCGCGAAGGTCGTTGGGGAGCTTCGGGAAGCTATACGGGGTGTGGACCTAGCCATCGGGACGACCTCGAAGCCCTCGTTCGGGAGATCCAACCTGAGGAGGATCCCCTTGGCCCCGGAGGAGCTCGCCGAGCGATTGGGGAGGGCCAAGGGCGCGGTCGCCCTCATCCTCGGCAGGGAGAGCATAGGGCTGACCAATGAGGAGTTAGAGGAGTGCGATCTCATCGTATCCATACCGGCGAGCGAGGAATACCCGGTACTGAACGTGGCCGCATCGGCGGCCATAATCCTCTACGAGGTCCATAAGGGATCCTCGAGGGGATGGCCGCAAAGGCGGATCGCGAGCGAGGGCATCAAGCGAAGGCTCGAGGATCGGCTCCTGAATTTGGCCGAGCTGGCCGGGATCCCGGGCCATAGGGCCAAATTGGCATCGAGGGCGCTCAGGAACGTCCTTTCGAGATCCTTCGCCACCGAGAGGGAGGCCTCGCTCCTCTTGGGAATCCTCAGGAAGGCCTCCGATAGGGCCCTAGGGGGCGGGCGAAGGATTTAATATCGGCCCGATCGAATGGCCCGAGGGGTTTGATGGAGTAATGAGGGGGAAAAATTACAGAAGGCCGAAGAACCGCCCCTACGTCAGGGCCGAGTATATACACGGGGCCCCCCAGCCGAAGATATCCAAATTCGTGATCGGGAACCCAAATGCGGCCTATACCCATAGGGTCGTCCTGATCTCCGAGAACGAAGTCCAAGTGCGCCATAACGCGCTCGAGGCGGCTAGGGTGGCCGCGAATAAGTCCATCGCCGAATCCCTCAGCGAGGATTCCTATCTCCTCCAAGTCTTCCCATATCCCCACATAGTCCTCAGGGAGAACAAGATGATAGCGACCGCGGGCGCGGATAGGCTACAGGAGGGGATGAGGAAATCCTTCGGGAAGCCCATCGGGAGGGCGGCGATCCTTAGGCCCGGGCAACCCGTGATGCAAATATTGGTCCAAGAGGGAGGGCTCGAGGCCGCGAAGAGGGCGCTCAAGGTCGCCGCGTCGAAGCTCCCAACCAACTACAGGGTGCTGGTCGAGGAGCTTGAGGGGGCGGAGAGGGCGCAGGCCGAGCCCTCCATCCCGGCCCAAGGGGGCGCGGCCTGAGGGGCCGGGCCTTTAATAACGAGTTTTTTAATCCGGCGCTCGATATGGTGGCCTAGGCCGCTATTCCCCTTTGGAGCGATCCCTCGGGTTGTCGTGCGATCCCCTCCCACTCAAATTGATCGAGGAATTGAGGCGGAGATCCCCCAAGCTCATACTATTGCGCCTCCCGGAGGGGCTCAGGCCCAAGTGCGCTACAATCGCCGAATCAATCGCGAGCGCCACGGGCGCCAAGGTCATCGCATCGGCGGATCCATGCTACGGCGCTTGCGATATATCCCCCGAGGACGTCGAGGCGGTTGGGGCCGATTTGGTGGTCCAGATCGGCCATTCGCCGATTGGGGGGCGCCCCAAGGATGACGCCGCGATCATCGAAACGATGGCGGAGGGCGATCCGGGCCCCTTGATCGACGAAGCCCTCGAGCTGCTCAAGTCCGAGCGCGTCATAGGCTTGGCTACGACCGCGCAGCATATCCATCAGCTCGATCGGATCAGGAGGATCCTCGAGGCCTCCTCCAAGGAGGTCAGGATCGGGCGCCCCTCGGGCTGGGCGGCCCACGAGGGACAAGTCTTGGGCTGCGATTACTCGGCCGCAAAGGCGGTGGGGGATGAGGTCGATGCCTTCCTGTTCTTCGGAGGGGGGCGCTTCCATGCCTTGGGGCTGGGGATGGTCACGGATAAGAGGGTCGTGGCGGCGGATCCCTACGAGGGGAGGGCCATCGATCTGACGGAGGATTCCAAAAGGCTTCTAAGAGCCAGATTTGCCGCCATAGAGGCGTTCAAGGAAGCCGGGCGCGTCGGCATCCTCATGTGCCTCAAGGGCGCCCAAAAGCGCTTGAGGGAAGCATGGGATTTGAAGGCCCTCTTGGAGCGCAAGGGGAAGAGGGCCATCATCCTCTCGTTCAGGGACCTCAGGGCCGAGGCGCTTCTCTCATTCTCGGAGCTGGAGGCGTTCGCGAACACGGCCTGCCCAAGGATCGCCATCGAGGATCAGCCGGCCGTTGGGAAACCCATATTGAACGTGAGGGAAGTGATGGTTGCCCTCGGGGAGCTCTCCTGGGAGGACTACCGGAAGGATCCCTTTTCCCAAGCGAAGGCTTGAGATGGTATTGGAAGGGACGAAGCCCCACCCCAACCCAAAGGAGGCTTTGGAACAATATACAATACCGGCGAGGACGGCTGCCGAGATCTTGTTCCTAGCCCAAGCGGTCCACGGGGACTTGGAGGGGAAGAGGGTCGCGGATCTGGGTTGCGGGACCGGGAGGCTCTCCATAGGGGCCGCGCTGCTGGGGGCTGAGCTCGTGGTCGGGGTCGATATAGACCCCGAGGCCATAGCCGTCGCAGCGCGCAATGGCGAATCCGTTGGGGTCAAAGGGATCCAATGGGTCGTTTCGGACATATCGACCCTGAGGGGGTTATTCGATACCGTAATCCAGAACCCGCCGTTCGGGGTTAGGAGGAGGGGGGCGGATCGGAGGTTCCTAGAGAGGGCCCTGGAGCTTGGCCGGGTGATTTACTCGCTCCATAAAAGCGATCCGGATGGCAGAGGGTTTATTAAAAGGCTCGTTGAGAAGCAAGGGGGCGCGATAACGCATTTGTACCAAATGGATATGTACATCCCCCCCACCTTCGATTTCCATATCAGGAGGAGGCATAGGGTGGCGGTGGACCTCTATAGGGTGGTGCGCGATGCCTAGGCCAAAAACCCTTGGCGAATGGCCCGTCCTGCCCGGGGAGAAGCTCGCGGTCGTTGAGGAGTTCTACCCGGGGCCTTGGACGGTCGAGGAGGGTGGCGACATCTACTCCACCGTAACGGGGCTGGCATCGATCGATCAAAGGAGGCGGATGGTCCTCGTGAAGCCCTTGACCAGGACGCCAATAGTGGTCGAGGCGGGGGACGTGGTCATTGGGAAGGTAACCGGGGTTCAGGACAAGATGGCCATGGTGAGCATAATAGAGGCGAAGGGGAGGAGGCTCCCGAACCCCTTCACGGGGGCCCTCAACATAGCCGAATCGAGCACTAGGTACGAGAGGAGCATGATGGACGTATGCAGGATAGGGGATTTCGTGAAGGCCAAGGTCATAAACGCTAGGAATAGGTTGCCGATCCTCAGCACCATCGGAAGGGAGCTCGGCGTGATCAAGGCCTTCTGCTCCAAGTGCGGCCAAGAATTGATCCAAAAATCCGGCTCGCTCCATTGCCCCAATTGCGGCAATAGGGAGATTAGGAAGATGTCCTCAGATTATGGAACCTTGCGGAGGGGAGCTCCTTGAGGCTAAAGTTGATCAAGGAGG
>JAWCOP010000038.1:0-6815 GCA_038847005.1 Bathyarchaeia archaeon
GAGAGTTGATGGTCGGAATAGTCGGGAAGCCGAACGCGGGCAAATCGACCTTCTTCAGCGCAGCGACCCTCATCCAAGTCCCGATCGCCAATTACCCCTTTACGACCATAAAGCCGAACAGGGGGATCGCCTACGTGACCGCGAAATGCCCATGCAGGGAGTTCGGGGTGAAGGATGACCCGGCGAACTCCATATGCGATGAGGGGACCCGCTTGATACCGGTGGAGTTGGTGGATTGCGCCGGGCTGGTCCCCGACGCTTGGAAGGGCAGGGGGCTCGGGAATCGCTTCCTAGATGAGATAAGGAAGGCGGATGCGATGATACACGTCGTCGATGCCTCAGGCTCCACGGACCTCGAGGGCAGGCCATGCCCCCCGGGATCCCACGACCCCGTCGAGGACGTGGATTTCCTGATGAGGGAGATCGACATGTGGTTGTTCCAGATAGTGAAGAGGGATTGGAGGGAGGTTTCGAAGGGCAAGGATGCGAGATCGGGCCTCGAGGCCAAGCTCAGCGGGCTATCGATAGGGAGGCCCCATATAGAGAGGGCCCTATCCGACTCCGGTTTGGAGCATAAAAAGCTGGCCGAGTGGGCGGATGAGGACCTAATGAGGTTCTTGAGCCGCTTGAGGGAGATCTCTAAGCCCACCCTGATAGCTGCGAATAAGATCGATCTCCCGGGGGCGGAGGAGGGGCTCGAGGCGCTCAGGCGGAGGGGGTTGAGGGCGATCCCTTGCTGCGCTGAAGCCGAACTGGCCCTGAGGAGGTCCGCGCAGCGCGGTATAACGAACTATAAGCCTTGGATGGGCTCGTTCAAAATCCTAGATGGGACCGGGCTCAGCGATGAGCAGGGGCGCGCATTGGCGATGATAACGGAGAAGGTATTGAAGAGATGGGGAGGGACCGGGGTCCAGGAGGCGATCAACTCCGCGTTCTTCGAGCTCTTGAACGCGATAGTCGTTTATCCCGTGGAGGATGTGGAAAAGCTCTCCGATCATCGAGGCCGGGTCCTGCCCGACGCCTATTTGGTAAGGGGAGGGACGACGGCGAGGGATCTGGCATACATGATCCATACAGAGCTCGGGAAGGGTTTCCTATACGCGATTGACGCAAGGACCGGCAGGAGGCTAAGCGGCGACTATTCGCTTAAGGATGGGGACGTTATCTCCATCGTAAGCGCCGAGAGGAGGAAGTGAGGGCCCGGGTCAAGGGGGCTTAACGATCAACTCTTGTTTACAGAACACTTTCGCCCCGGGCTCCACGTCGTCGTAGATTACGCAGCCGGGCCCTATCAGCGCGCCCCCGCCTATCTTGACCCCGGGCATTATGCTCACATTGATCCCGGTTTTAACCCCGTCGCCTATGACGGCCCCGAGCTTCCTCAACCCGGTATCCACCATTTTGTCCTTGACCCTCATCCTTATCGTCCTCGAATCGAGCCTGAGATTCGCCACTATGGTCCCGGCCCCGAAGTTGCAATCCTCCCCCACTATGCTATCCCCGAGGTACGATAGGTGCGGGATCTTGGTCCCCCTTTGGACCACGCTGTTCTTGATCTCGCAGAAGTTCCCCACCCTTACGCCCTCCCCGATCGATGTATAGGGCCTTATCCTGGAGTTGGGGCCCACGATCGCCCCCTCCCCCAAAAATGCGGGCCCTTCCACGTAGGATCCGCTTTTCACGATGGCCCCCCTCGATACGATAACATCCCCGATGATCTCCGCCCCCCTCTCGACCTCGCCCTCGATCCTCCCGCTAGCCTTAGAGAGGGCCCTCCTGTTGGCCTCCAAAACGTCCCAAGGCCTTCCCAAATCCATCCAATCCGATACATCCAAGCGCGAGATCCTCACCCCATGGCCCTCCTTGATCGCCATCTTGATCGAGTCGGTTAGCTCCAGTTCCCCGCGCTCCGAGGGCCCCGTCCTTGAAACGAACTTCAAGATCTCCGAGGAGAAGGCGAAGATGCCGGCGTTTACGAGGGCCCGCTCCGGCGTTGGGCCAATGGGCTTCTCTATCAGGTCCACGAGCGAATCCCCATCCACGATCAATACGCCGAAGTCCCGATGATCCGGAACCTCGACGGCGCCAACTATCGCAAATCCCCCAAAGCCCCCCCAAGCCTCGAGGACGGACCTTATGGAGCCAACGCCCAAGAATAGATCGCCGTAGACCAATAGAAAACGATCATCGCTTAGGGATTCGCCGGCCACCCTTAGGGCATCGGCAGTGCCGGAATAGCTCCTCTGGACGGCGTATTCCACTTCCATCCCCCATCGGCCGCCATCCCCAATGAAGGAGGCGATCTTTTCCCCCCCATGCCCTATCACCACAACCGCCCTCCCTATCCCAGAGGCCTTCAGGGCCGAGAGGATGTGATCGATCAATGGCTTACCTCCCACGGGTATCATCGCCTTAGGCCTATTTTCGGTCAAGGGGAGTAGCCTCGTCCCCAAGCCGGCGGCCAAGATCGCTGCCTCACTTATCGCGCGCGCCATCCGGCCTCATCCATCGAGGGGTTCCAATCCATACTCATTAGGTAGCCCATAAATGGCTATCCCCCGTGCTCATTGCTATTGGGGTGGAATTTTTAAATGGTGGCCCGAGCCAATTGGCGATTACCGAGGGCGTGCTGGTGAAAATATGGCGCTGGAGCCTCTTCCCTTGGCCTTGGGGATCTTCCTAGGATCCATATGCGGATACCTATTGAGGCTATTGGTGGAGGGCGAGAGGGGGTCGTTGGAGCTCGCCAAGTATAATGACCTCAAGGTCGAGGTGGAGCGCTTGAGGATCGAGCTCTCTAGGATTGGTGAGAGGGGGGAGGCTTTCCGGAATTTGGAGGAGAGGATTAAGGCTGTGGAGGAGGAGGTGGATGAGATCCTCAAGAGTGCGAGGAGGAGGTGAGGGGAGCTGGGCGGGGCCCTAGGCGGCCTTCGCCTCCGCCTTCACGCCCTCCTCTGGGATGAAGGGCCGCGTCGGCATTGCCAAAAGCTTCGATTTCCTAACGCCCATATGCCTGAGCGGGATTATCTTCTTCGCTTTGTTGTAGATGTCTGATGCGACCTTCCCGAGGACCACCTCATGGCATAATTGGCTGTAATCCAAGTTCCTAGCCCTCTCTTCCAATACCTCCTTCATTATGGCCCTTATAGCCCTAGCTTGGGAGGAATTGGCCCTCCCCTTGGCGAAGGCCACTATCGAATATCTGGCCACATATCCATCCTTGGAGCTCACGGTGAATATGCCATCGATCCTCGAGCTCCCCCTCCTGACGAGGCTCCTGAGATAGTCGGTCGAATATTCGTGCTGCTTAAGTATGGTCCTCGCCCTTCCACCCTCCATCCCGACGATCATGAAATAAAGCTTCGTTGATTGATGGGTTATGTCGCCAGTTATGTCGTAAAGGGTCGTTTCCACGACCCTGCCGATAAGCTTCTGGGGATCCTCGCAGAGGATGCTCGCGACCTCGAGCTCTCCGAAATACTGCGGCGCATTGACCGAGAACCATTTCTTAGCATGCCATTTGTCCTTAACCTTTCGGGCCTTTGACATTTCCCTTTGCACCGGATGCCTCCAATCTCACCCCACGGGGTTTAAAAAAGGTTTACTGAGGCGCGCTAGCCCCTTCAAGGTCCCGGAGGCTGCCTCCGTGCACCTGAACATATCCTCGGCTGCGTTCAGAAGGGATGGCGCGTCCCGCGCGCGCAGCGATGCCTCGATGGAGTTCCCCTTGGCCCTTACCTCGACCCGCAGTCCCTTCGGGAGGCGTTTGCAATCCGGGGAGAGGGCTTGCGCGAGGGCCATGGCGAGGTCGCGAGGCAGCTCGAACCTAACCCTTAGCTCGCATGCGTTCCCGCGGCCTTGCATATCTCCTCATCGAGCGATCTCAAGAATTCCTCCGCCAACTCCGCCCTGATTTGGGCCCCGGCGGCCACATCGTGCCCGCCGCCCTGCCCGGAGTACTTGGCCGATAACCTCTTCAATATGGATCCGAGATTTATCCCGAGCCCCTTGGATCGGCCCGATAACCTCGCGGAGATCTTGAACTCGCCCTTTTTTGTGATCGTGGAAACAACGATCACCTTCTTCGAGTCGAAGGCTCCGGAGGAGGATAGCATTGAGGAAACGGCGCCGGTCATCCCCTCATCGATCAAGCCCTCCCCTATTATCACGAAGGCTTCCCGTAATTCCCTGACCCTACCAGGGTTTGAGTATATCTCCCCCATGCATTGGGCCAGGCCCCTCCTATAATCCGCCAAGGTCCGGTTCGCCTCCTCCAAGGCCGCCCCCCTATCCCCCATGCAGATCGAGATCCCAAGCCCCGGCCTCTCCATCCTCCCGCAGGCATTCAATAGGGATGCGAACTCCCTCCCGTCCCTAAGGGGGGTCCATCTCCCCTCCCTCGATAGCGTATACACCTTCCCGACCAACTCGAGGGCTAGCTCCCCATTGATGCCCTTGGAGGAGAGGTGTTTGATTATGTTCGAGAGGAGCCTCTGCTTCTCCTCTTCGTCCAAATCCGCTAGGACCCTCCATTTGTCATCCTCCTTGACCCTTATGCCCGCCGATGCGAGGAGGTCGAGGCATTTGTCCTCCTCCCCGGTCAGCCCGGGAAGGAACGGCGAGGTCGTTTGGGCTAAGGCCCTATGGATGGGCCTCGTTTCCCTCCCATATAGGATCAGATCCTCCCTTATCTCCAAGCTCCCCATTGAGGCCGCGAATTGGGCGATCTCATCGTTCAGGCTCGTGAGGGATCGCTTGGGACCGCCATCTTGCATATCGCCCAAGGCGCCAACGACCGCCAACGGCGCCAAATCGCTGTTGGATTCATCCAAGGTTTTTGATAGCAGGAATGCGATCCCGGATCCGCTTATGTCCCTGCTCCCATCGAAACCGTACTCATGGGGGTTGACGTGCATGACACCGTCCGGGAGATCTCCAGCCGTTTGGTGATGATCCATTATCATGACCCTCTTCCCTTGGAAGTCGATCTTCCCCATTAGGTCGAGGTAGCCGCTACCGATCTCGTTGAATATCACTACATCGTAGCGGGATCCCGAGGCCTCCCCGAGTATGTCCTCATCTAAGCCTTGGGCCACTTTCATATGGAAGGGGGCCGCCAGCCTCATAAGCGCCTTGCAAAGGATTGCCCCGGCCCCGAGCCCATCGGCATCGAAATGCGTTATCACTAGGAAGCTTGAAGATTTCCCCGCCTCCTCCTTGATGGCTTCGGCCATCTCCCCTATGCGGGCCATTAGGCCCGCGCGATCAGCCATCTTCAGGTCACTGATGCTACCGCTGGGGCGTACTTCCAATCGGGGCCCAAGATCCCCTTCCTTATATAGTACTTCGAGAGCCTATGGATCTTCGATTCTATCAGTGCCAAGGCCCTCTTGTTGACATAGTCCGATCTATGCCTCTCCAAGTGCTTCCTCATGGATTCGGCCTTCTTGAGAAGCGATCCCAAGTCCTCCGGGATCCTCGGGGCCAAGCCCTCGGCCCTCATGATCTCCCCAATGGTCTTTCCGGTCACTTGCTTGACCAAAGGTATTCCGTGCTTATCCCGCAGAATGGCCCCTATGGCGCTTTGGGAATATCCCTCCCTAGAGAGCTTGACCACGAGCGCTTCGACTTCCTCCGGTGCATATTTGCACCAAGCCGGCGGCTTCTTGCTCACGGGCCTGGTGGAACCGGACTTCCCCTTCTTCCGGCTATAGAGCCTCGCCATGGATCGATCGGCCCCCAGCCTCCAGATCTATCGACATCGGGATGGGGGAGCCCATTCCCCCTTGAACCATCTCGCGAATTTTTCCAACGCTTTGGCCCTATGAGAGTATTTATTCTTTTCCTCGAGGTCCATCTCAGCGAACGTCCTATCCCCACAGCCATCGGGTATGAATATCGGGTCGAACCCAAAGCCTTGGGAGCCCCGGGCTTCCTCCGAGATCCTCCCGCGCACGATGCCCAAGAAGCACAGCGGGCCAAATCCGGGGGCGCAAAAGGAAACGGCGGACCTGAACTCCGCCCCCCTCTCCGAAACGCCGTCGAGTAATTTGAGGAGGCCGATTACCCCTATCGTCCTGAAGGCGTAGGAGGAGTACGGCCCCGGGAATCCCTTCAAGGAGTCCACGAATAGCCCCGCGTCCTCGGCGATGAGGGGGATCCCATGCGCCCTAGAGGCCTCAAGTGATGAGAATTTCGATATCTCGCAGAGATCGTCAGATTGTATCTCCACCCTATCCTCGGATAGCCTCAAGACCTTTATGCCGAACCTCTCCAGAACCTTCGATGCCTCTTCGAACTTCCCCAAGTTCTTCGTCAGGAAGAAGACCTCCGCCTCATGGAGCGGCGTCCCCGTTCACCTCTCGGAAAAGTACCTCCCCCTTCGCTCCACCTCGAGCATCTTCCTGACGACGTCGTCCGCGAACCCAATAATGGAGCGATAACCCTTCAAGATCTTCTCGAGGACCTCCTTCGCCCGCTCGTGATGGAGGCTCCCTAGGGCCCTCTTCAATATGAGCAGATCGGTCCCCATGTCCTCCTCATCGCTCGATCTGAAGCTGAGCCCGAAATCCATAATTGCGATCCCGCCGCCCTCCATCAGCATTATGTTTGAGGTCGTGAGGTCTCCGTGGATTATACCATTGGAGTGCATCCTCCCCACGCATTCCCCGAGCTCGGATAGCGGGAGAGCCTTGGGCCTCTCGATCTCCAGGGCCTCCTTCATCCTGATGCCTTCGATGAACTCCAAAACTATGGTCTTGGAGCGAAGGTCGACGTTGTAAACTGAGGGGGCCGGAACCCCTAGGAGCTTTACC
>JAWCOP010000039.1:0-6799 GCA_038847005.1 Bathyarchaeia archaeon
AGGGGCATAGCCCTAAGGGAGGGGCCCGCGGGGATCCTATCGGAGGGGAGCGCGAGGGCGGCCGATATATTGGGGAGGGGCGCGGAGGAGCTCTACGAGGCCCTTTGGTTCGCCTATGGTCAAAACCAGCACGACGACGTGCGGAGCTACCCAATAGTGGCCCTGCTCTGGGCCTTCGATAGCAGGGATCCGATGATAGATACGCATGCGATAAGGCATCTCTTGGTCACTAGGCTCCTTTGGCCCGAGCCGTTCGGGATAAAGGAGCATGAGAGGGATGCCATCTGCGAAAGGATCTTCGGCTCCACCGAGGTGGCGGATCATTCGAACTATAGGGGGAAGGCCCGCGCCACCGCCATATGCCAGAACTATTCCAGGGCCTTCAACACGCTCGTGCTTTGCGATTGGACCGTACCGATATTCTCGACCCCCTCCACCAAGGATCACATGGGCGATCCTACTGTACTGAATGAGCTGTTATCGGCGGCAACGGGCCTAGAGTTCAGCCTTGAGGATTTGCTCCGGGTGGGCGAGAGGATCTACAACTTGGAGAGGGCCCAGCTGGTGAGGGAGGGGAGGAGGCGGGGATCCGATACCCTTTACGAATATTGGTTCTCGAACCCGGATCCGAACGGAAAGGTCGTTCCCAAGGAGGAGTTCGAAAGGGCGAAGGACGAATTTTACGCCATAAGGGGCTGGGATCCGGAAACGGGTATCCCGAGGCCCGAGAGGCTGAGGGAGCTTGGGCTATTCGATGTCGCCGAGGCGCTGTCGAAATACATCCGGGATTCCGGCTAGCCCTTCCATCCTCCGCGGGCGCTCAAATCCGAGGGCGGATGGTTCCCAATCGAATACTAGGCATCGGTTGCGGGGAGCTTAGGGATCGCGTTCCCCTTACGCAAGCGCAGGGCCGATAGCGCCGAATGGGCCAAGAGGAAGCCCGCGCAAAGCCCCGATAGGACCATGACCGAGGATCCGACGGCTACTAAGGGCCCCGATCCCGAGGCCTCGCCGGCCACGAGGGTCAGGATCCCGGCCGCCAGCGATGCGGCCGTCGACTTGGCGAAGGCCCTATGGGGCCACCTGCGCCTCGAGGCGAGCATGGCCAAGGGCGATGCGTAAACGGCCCCTATCATCGCGCTGGCGACCAGCCCGGCCAGGGCCACCCCGAGCTCCGGATTCCAGCTGGCCGCCGAATAGACTTCGCGGGAGGCCATCAATATCCCGATCAATGGATATAGGATCGCCTTGACCCCTTGCCTCAGGGCCTCGTTGCCGTATAGGAGGGCCGCCACGGACGGGCTGAAGGAATAATACCAAGCGTTGAAAACGCCCATGAACTCCCTGCCCGCGAAGGTCGAAAGGACGTCGCGATCCCTGAAGGCCCTAAGGAACGCCACCTCGGGCGTCAGCTCCGAGCCGAACGTCGCCGTGGCTATCAGGCAACCGGGCGTCGAGGGCCCCGCCGCAGTTATGGTTATCGCCAAGTCGATCTGATGGCTCAAAGAGCCGCTGGCGCCATTCACCCTCAAGGTGAAGGTCCCGGTCGGGGAGGTGCCGGAGGTGCTCACCTGCAGGGTCGAGGTCCCGGATCCCCCGGAGGGCGGCGTGACCGGGCTCGGGAGGTTCACCGTTACCCCGAGGGGCGCTGCCCCGACCCACGAATACGAGAGGGCGACGGGGGCGCTGAACCCGCCCAAGCTGGTGATGGTTATGGTCGAAGTGGCCGATGTCCCCTTGGCCACCGAGATCGCGCTCGGAGAGGCCGAGAGGGCGAAGTCCGGCGTAGGGCCGGTCGTGGTCGTGGCGGTGCTGGTCGCCAAGATCAAGGTTAGCGAGAGGGTCCTCGATATCCCACCTCCGATCCCTGTTATGACTATCCCATAGGTACCCGGGATCGTGGAGGCGGTCGTCGCGATGCTGAAGGTCGTGGCGAAGGGCGGATTCCCGGATGGCGTTGTGAAGGAGGCGGTCGCGCCGGGCGGGACCCCCGAGGCGCTCAACGCCACGGGCTGCGGGGATCCCGATAGCAGGTTTATGGATAAGTCGAAATTGGCCGTTTGGCCCAAGAGTATGCTGACGCTGGATGGAGATGTCGCCGCGATCTCGAAATCGAAGGCGGGCGGCGGGGCGGTAATCGCTAGGTCGACCGTAACCGAGTGGGATAGGGCGCCGCTCGTGCCGGTTATGGTGAGGGCATAGGTTCCGGGCGCCGCCGACGCGGCCACGTTTATCGTCATGTTCGAATCGGCTGATCCCCCCGCGGGAGGAGTTACTGAGGGGGGCGAGAAGGTATGGGATACGCCGGGCGGCTCCCCGGATACGCTCAACGTAACGGGTGCGTTGAACCCCGCGGCCGAGGTTATTGTCAGCGTCAGGTTCTTAGATGAGCCGGCGGCGATCTCTATGAGCGAAGTGGCCGCAGCGATTCCGAAGTCCGGGCCTGATGTAATCACCAACGTGACGGCGATTGATCGAGTTAGGCCCCCGCCCGATCCCGAGATGGTCAAGGTATGGGATCCGGTGGGCGTCGTTGGGGAAGTGGTGATCGTTAGGAGCGAGAGGAAGGAGGGGTTCCCCGCCCCATAGGAGAAGGAGAACGACGCGCCGGCCGGGAGGCCGGATACCCCGAGGCTAACGGATTGGGAAACGCCGCCTATCAAGATCGCCCCTACCAAGTATGTGGTTGAGGATCCGGCGGCGATCGTCCTAGAGGGCGGCAGGGCATCGATGACGAAGTCGAAGTCCGAGTAGTGGCGAATCGCGCCGGATGCGCCGACTGCCCATCCCGCGGTGCTGGAGGCGAAGTGGACGTCGAAGAGGTTGTTGGTCGTCCCGCTCGAAACGACCGACCAGCTCGACCCGCCGTTCGTCGTACGCAATATCACGCCGCCCGCCCCTACCGCCCAAACCTCGTTATCATTGATCGCATGGACCGAGTAAAGATTGGCCGTCGTAACCCCAGCGCCCTGCTGGACCCAAGTCGTCCCGCCGTCCGTCGTTTTCAGGATCGTCCCGTCGTCCCCGACGATCCACCCCACGAGCGTGGAGAACATATCTATATCCCTGAAGTTTTTCACCACCGGGGAGCTTTGCTTCGTCCAAGAGGAGCCTCCGTCGGTGGTCTTGAATATGGATGAGTATGTTGTGCCGAAGAGCGTGTATTTGGAGCCCACGGCCCAGCCGATATTGGGCTGGGAGGTTATGAAATCGACCCCGTAGAAGTCTGGGCTCGCGAGCGGCCCCGCTATGCCGAACGTCAACGGCTTCTCCCAGCTCACGCCGCCGTTCGTAGTCTTCAGGAATGTATCGCTCGAGCCGACGATGAAGGCGACGGAATCGGAAACCTTATCGACGGCGTATAGGGTCTGGGTCGTCCCGCTGGTTTGCGGCGACCAAGATTCGCCGGCGTTGCTAGTCTTCAGGATCGTGCCCTGCGCCCCAACTGCCCAGCCGACGCTCCCCGTGATTGCTATATCCTCCAGCTTGTTCGTTGTACCCGAGGTCTTGGTCAACCAAGTATAGCCCTTGTTCGTGGTCTTCTTGATGATCCCATTGGCGCCCACCGCTATCGCCACATCCGATGAAAGGGCCCTCACGGCTTGGAGGTCGTTGGTGGTGGTGCTCGATTCGTATACCCATGCGGTCGCGGCCGAGGCGGAGGGGATCTGCAAGAAGCCCCCGATTAGAAGGCCCAATAGGAGGGCAATAAGGAGCCTTTTGCCCATATCAATCGGCCTTTAACAATTTATTGAGCCGCCTATGGAGATAAGGCTTTCGGTGGGGATATGGCCAAGGCGGATATCCTTTTGAAAGGCTTCCCGGGGATTTCGAACAGGGGATATTTCGGCTGGTGCAACGTCATCCTGATCGAGAGCGAAGGGGAAACCTTGCTCTTCGATACCGGATCGCATGGCGATAGGGCCCTATTGCTCAAGGAGCTCGAAAAGCGCGATTTAAGGCCCCCCGATATTGATTGCGTAATCATAAGCCATTTGCATTTCGACCATTGCCTCAACGCCGACCTATTCAAGGGCTCGAGGCTTCTGATGAGCGAGGATGCCATAAGATATGCCTGCTCGGATCGGCCCGATGCCGTTGGGGATACGTTCGTGCCTAGGGCGCATGCCGAGAGGCTGGCCGAGAGAGCCGAGCTGATTGGGGATGGGGATAGGATAACCGGCGAGGTGGAGGCGATGGCCCTCCCGGGCCATACCCCGGGCTTGATGGGCCTTTTCCTAAGGGGCGAGGGCATCGCCCTAGCGAGCGATTCCGTCAAGAACGCTTGGGAGTTCGTCAGAATGGATCCAACCGCATGTTTCCATAGCAAGGAGGAGGCCGTTAGAAGCATGAGGAGGATCGCCGAAAGGGCGAGGGTCGTGATCCCAGGCCACGATAGGGCCTTCGAGATCAAGGACGGAAGGGCGGAATACAGGGGCGGCATAAGGATAGAGGTTTCGGCGATGCTCGCGCCCGAGCTGGAGGGGCCGATCCGCTACTCGATCTCCGCTGGCCCAGAGCCTCAATTAGGCTTTTGATATCGGCGCGGCGGGATCCCTCCATCCCAAGGAGGGCTCGGCGATTGGGGAAGGTATCAACCCTTTATTCAAAAAAGGTAGGGGATTAGGGGAGGCGGCGAAGCCTATTCGATGCCGTAAATCGCCTTCGAGAAGAGCCCGTGGAACTTCCTCTGCTTCTCCGGCGATGGCGGAGGGGTAACGAAAGCCAATGCCAAGAAGGCTATGCCGCCGACGACGAAGCCCCAAACGGCGTTGTGGAACCCAAAGGGCATCGTCCAGAACGTCGCCAAGGCGGCAGCCCCGCCGGCCAATAGGCCCCCGAGGGCCGCTATCTTACCGGGCCTGGGCCAGAAGAGGCAGCCTATGGCTGGGAAGAAGTACCCGGCCACGCAAATGGCGGCGCCGGCCGTCCCAAGGACGACCAGCGGGGCTAGGCTGTAGAGGGAGAGCACCCACATGAGGGCGGTGAGGACCAAGACAAATATTTGCCCTATCCTAGCCTCCTCCAATTCGCTGGCCTTCGGGCGTACGTATTTCACATAGATGTCCCTAGTCAACAGGGAGCTGGAGGACAGCAATTGGGAATCGAGCGTCGACATTCCGGCGGCCAGCGCGGCCGCCACGACGACCGTGCCGAGTATCGGGGAGTATTTGGCCATGAACATGACGATGAATTGATCCGCGGCGACCCCCTTGAGGCCCGGTATTATGGAGGTTCCCAACGATCCGACCAAGGCCACGGGGACGCTTTGAATCCAAGCGCTCAGTATGAACAGAAGGACGGCGCTCCTCAAGATTACCTTTGAGGATTTGGCCATGAAACATCTTTGCAACATATGGGGCAGCAGGGGCGATAGCCCCCAAGTCAGGACGAAGCCGAGCCATTGGCCATAGGCGTATTTCCCAGCTTGGAATATTCCCGGGTTGGCCGACGCCACCGCGGCCGGCCCGCCGCTTAATGAAAGCACCCAAGGTATCATGATGGCCCAGAGGAAACCCAGGAAGAATATGCCCTGTAATACGTCGGTCCAAGCGACCGCCCTAAGGCCGCCTATGAACGTATAAATGCCTATGGCGATGACCACGTAAAGCGATCCGGCCCAGTAGGGGATCGCTCCTCCCGTAGCCGCCTCGAAGGCCAAGCCGGCCCCCATGAGCTGGATGGCCATATAGGGGACTAGGGCTATCAGGCCTATTATGGAGGCGATTACCCCGATCGCCTTGCTATCGTAATAATCGGCGAACATATCGGAGGGCGTGAGATATCCATACTTACTCCCAAGGACCCACATCCTCGTGCCCATCGCCAAGAGCATCAGTGGCCATAGCGTGTTCCAAGTGATCATGCATTGATGGAACGAAATGCCGATTCTATAATTGGCTCCGACGGCCCCCATGAAGGTCCACATGCTCGCGTAGGTCGCTATGAAGGTCATGGCCAAGACGAACGTCCCAAGCTCTCGCCCTCCCAAGAAGTAATCCACAGGGGTTAGCTTCGTCCTCTTATAGCCATAGTATCCCACTATCAGGGTCGCTATTATGTAAACGGTCACGACGATAAGGCATATAACGGCGAGCGATATCTCCGCCATGGCTATGCCCCCTCCTTCAAGGCCTTTTCAGCGTTCCTCTCGAAATCCTTGCCCCATGTGGTGTAGGCGGCTATCCCGGCTATGGTAGCTAAGGCTGTTATGGCCCACATGAAGAGCAGCGAGAACGGCACCCCTCCAATCCAAGGCTCAAGGGAGGTGGCGATGATCCCAAGGGCTTGTAGGTTCATCGCGATGAACCATATGGCGAATATCGCCGCCAAAGCTTTGTTCACTGGGGACCTGGGCAGAAGAGGCATACCTTTTCCCATTGGAGGCGAGGAAAATGAATAATTTAAATTTTACGTTTCAATCATTATTCCCCGCCATCTAGTCCAGCATCGG
Organism: Bathyarchaeia archaeon; assembly: GCA_038847005.1. Taxonomy (GTDB): domain Archaea; phylum Thermoproteota; class Bathyarchaeia; order 40CM-2-53-6; family CALIRQ01; genus CALIRQ01. The sequence continues at coordinate 6,455 of JAWCOP010000039.1, forward strand.
GCGCTTCCGAAATGGCCAGCCCTCACCTGACTATGAAGACCGGGCATTTGGCGTGATGGCTCACCTTATCGGAAACGCTGCCCAATAGGAACGCCTTGACCCCGCTCAAGCCCCTGCTCCCAATGGCTATCAGGTCGACCTTCTCCTCCTCCGCCGCCCTCAATATCTCCTCCGCCGGTATCCCCCTCTTCAGCCTTTGGTCGGCCTCCGCGCCCAAGGACCTCGCGAGCTCCATTCCCCTCCTCAGGATCTCTTCGCCCTCCTCCACATCCTCGCTGAGCACCGCGCCTACCTCCGCGAACGCATAGACCCTCACCGGGATGACGTGCAACAAAATCAGCTTCG
>JAWCOP010000040.1:0-6718 GCA_038847005.1 Bathyarchaeia archaeon
CATGAACCTCAGGACCCTTATGGAGAACTCCTTCCCCTCCTTCGAGGCTATGCCGGTCCCGAGGAAGTTCAGGCAGGCCTCGTTCATCCCTATGAGGCCTATCGTGGAGAAGTGGCGCTTCAGGTCCCCCAAGTACCGCCTCGTATAAGGCAGGAGGCCCCGCTCTATGTTCCTCGAAACGACCTTCCTCTTTATCTCCAAGGAGCTCTTCGCCAGCTCCATGAGGCCCTCGAGCCTCTCGAAGAAATCGCCGTCGTCCTTGGAGAGATAGCCTATCCTGGGCATGTTGATCGTCACGACCCCTATGCTGCCCGTGGATTCCCCGGACCCGAATAGCCCCCCGGTCTTCTTCCTTAGCTCCCTCAGGTTCAGTTGGAGCCTGCAGCACATCGCCCTCACGTCGCTTGGCTTCAGGTCGCTGTTCACGAAGTTCTGGAAATACGGGAGGCCGTACTTGGCGGTCATCTCGAAGAGGAGCCTCGAGTTCTCAGAATCCCAATCGAAATCCCTCGTTATGTTGTAGGTGGGTATCGGGAACGTGAAGACCCTCCCGCTCATATCGCCCTCCGTGAGGATCTCTATGAAAGCCCTGTTTATGATGTCCATCTCCTCCTGATAATCCCCGTATGGCTCCCCGGCTGCCTCCCCGCATACGACGGCGGGCTCATCCCTGAGGTCCTCCGGGACCTTCCAATCGAAGGTTATGTTCGTGAACGGCGTTTGGCCGCCCCACCTAGACGATATATTCACCCCGAAAACGAACTCCTGGACCGCCTGCTTGACCTGTTGATAATCCAGCCCATCCACCCTCACGAAGGGCGCTAGGAACGTATCGAAGGAGTTGAACGCCTGCGCGCCGGCCCATTCGTTTTGGAGTGTGCCGAAGAAGTTCACTATTTGGCCCAGCGCCGTCCTCAAATGCCTAGGCGGCCTCGACTCCACCTTGCCCGGGACGCCGTTGAAGCCCTCGAGCAGCAATTGCCTCAGGTTCCATCCGGCGCAATATCCGGCTATGCTCATGGAGAGGTTATGGAGGTGGAAGTCCCCGCTGAGGTGGGCCTCCGCCACCTCCTTGGGATATATATAGCTCAGCGCGTAATGGGCCATCACCGTTCCGGTCGCATGCCAAAGCAAACCGGAGAACGAATAGCCCAAGTTGGCGTTCTCGCTAACCCTCCAATCCCCCCTCGCCATATAGGAGTTTACGACCTCCCCGACGTTGAAGAAGAGGTTCTTGGCATCCCTCAGCCTCTTATGCTGCTCCCTATAGATTATGTAGGCCTTCGCCACCTCGAAATAGCCCAGCTTCATTAGGGCCGTTTCGACTATATCCTGTATCTCCTCGACCGAGGGCATCCGCTCCCTCCCGTATATCTCCGAAACGAGCCTCAGGACCTCCGCGGAGGCCCTCTCGACCGGCTCCTCCTCCCTTATCCCAACGGCCACCATGGCCTTCCTTATGGCGTTCCTTATCTTCTGGGGATCGAAGTCCACTACGGAGCCGTCCCTCTTCCTTATCTTGGGGGGCATCTCCCCTTTGGACCGATCGCATATCAATGAGCTCGATCGACCTCCTTCAAGAACTGGGATGGGCTTGGCAACGGTCCCTTAATAATTTTTTTGTACTTTTTTGTATGAATTTTTAAAGTTCGCTCAGCCAATGGGAGGCTCGCCCTTGCAACGGAAATGCCCGCCTCGGATCCGAGCGCGGGCCCGAGCCCGCCCCAGCGGCCCTCGCGGCGGGTGGTTTTCGGGGGTTCCCTTAATATAATCCTTCCGAACCGCCCGTGGGCGGTTCGCGGGGATGGCGGCCTAAAAATACGCGCATTAAGGGGATCGGCCGATGCCGAGCGGTCAGGATCCCTCCATCAACTCCAACTTCTTGGGCAGGTATTCATCCACTATGTACGTTAGGCCGTATCGGCTGAAGGCCTCCTGCTCGGCCTTCCTCCTTATCTTGAAGAAGGTCCTTATCTCCCTCCTCCATGGATCCTCGCCGTAACGGGGATCCCTCTGCAACTCCTCCAGCCTCTTCATGTCCAGATCCGTCAGGGGGTCGCTTGGGAGCTTGTAATCGATTATATCCGTGGCCCATACCCCGCCCCATACGGCGCTGGGCGTATTGAGCTTCCGGAGGTGGGCCGCGTTGGCGGACCCGGAGATTATGACCATCGCTATATGCATGCCCCATGGATCCCCGTCCGTGAGGATTAGGACCGGGAGGCCCAGCTCCTCGTTCAGCCTCCTTATCAAGGTCCTGGTGGATCTCGGGGCCTGCCCTGCGGTTTGGATTATGAGCGCCTTGAACCTCTCGTGGACCTTCTCCTCCACGAACCTAGTGAACAGCGCGCCCTTCTCCAAAACTATCAGCTTATCGGCCCCGCATTCGACGAACTCCGAGTTCGTCAGCGCCGGGCCTATCATAACGCCGTCCGGGTGGCTGGTGAGGTTCAGCCTGCGGCCCTCGTACCCCGGGACCGTGTACTCTATCGTCAGGTCGCCGAAGATGGCGCTCCGCTCCTCCGGGAATACGTTGAAATCCTCCCTCGCGAGGCCCGAGACCGATTCGAGGTCGGTGATTATGCTATCCGACTCGGCTTGATCGACGAAGTTCATCTCATAGGCTTGGGCCGAGTAGAATACGTCCCTCAAGGTGCTCGTCTTGTTGGACCTCACGAGTTCCTCCACGAACGAGGCGACCCAGACCATCTGGGTGAACGGCCTTATATGCCTGATGTTCTTCGCGCTCCTGATTATGCTCTTGTCCCCGAGGATGTACTGCTTGATATCCTTATCGTAGAAAATGTTGGAGGTCGATCTGCTCGGCATCTTTATGCGGGGGAACTCGCGTTTCGCTATCTGCTCATATATATCGGAGCCGATCCTCCTCAGGGCCCGGAGGACCGCCTCCCTCCTCTCCCTCGCCGATGGCTTAGATCCCCTCAATCCGGGACGCCTTCCTAAGGAGCGGCTTTATATCCGGGACCTCCCTCCCGGCGAGCTTCGCGGAGAACTCCGCTATCTTCGGCAGGTACTTTTGGAATACGTCCAGCTTCCTCTTCTCCCTTTCGGCGTATTCCTTCTTCGATAGGTAAAGGGATAGCCTCCTCGCGACCTCCCTTACGGCGTTGAGGATCTCCCTCTCGACCTCCGGCCTATCGGCTATGAATTCCTTCCCGACGGTCTTATAGGGGACCTTGGTGGAGCATATGTGGACGAATACGGCCACGGGCATCTCCGGGGAGACCTTATACCTCCTCCAATCTATGAGCCCGTTCACGACCTTCCAGGAGACATCGCTCGCCTCATCGAACAAGAGGGGGATCTTGTTCGCGAACCTATACAGCGATATGCCGCCCGCGGCCCTTACGCCACCCCCATAGGCTATCCCGACCTCGACGATGAACGGGTATCCCGAATAGGTGGAGGGCTTCCTGGTCAGCACGGAGACGAACTCCGGGTTCAGCTCCTTCCTTATCCCGGCCTCCAAGAGCTCCTCGCCCAAGGGGCTGAGGCAGCTCGCATCGGGGGGTAGGAAATCGAAGCCCCTCATGGCGTTCGCCAATGCGACGACCTCCTCCGGGCTTAGCTTCTTCGGGTCCCTCTTAGGGTTCAGCTTCGCGTATTCCAAGAAGGCCCTCGCCGTGCGATCCCCGATCCTCTGGAAATGCCTCTTCAGGAAGTCGTACATGGTCTTCGAGCGGGTGGAATTTATCAGGCGGTTGAGCGTTTCCACATCGACCCCATGCGGATGATATAGGGTTTCCGTCGGGGGCTTGGGCATGGAGGAGTCTATGCCGGCGAACTCGTAGAGCCTCCCCCTTGGGTCGACGAAGGTTATGTCCGCGTAGGGCGTCACGATCGCCGTCTGCTTCAGGTATTCGAGGATCTTCGGCATCGCCCTAGTGTAATCCCCCTCCATCGAGAACTCTATTATGACGCCGTGCCACCGATCCGGGTTCTCGCGCTCCACGCGCTTCAAGACTATCGGCCTGTTGTTCTGTATATCCATCCTCAGGTGATATTCGTAGATCTTCTTGGTCCCCGTGCTCGATATCACCACCGCCTCGGAATGCGTGGTTATCTGGCCATATAACAGGGCCATCTTCCCCCCGAGCCCGAACGTCCCCCTGGTCTGCCTAAGCTTATATTTGGATCCGTAAAGGACTTGCCCGAATGCGGAGGGTATGGCCTCGGGCGGGACCCCTATGCCGTTGTCCCTCACCCTTATCCTATAGACCTCCGGCCCTTCTTCCCTAGCGGATATTTGCGATATCCTTAGGTATATCTCGGGCCTGATCCTATAGAGATCGCAGGCGTCGAGCGAATTCTCGACCAGTTCCCTTATGGCGGAATATATCGCCCTGGTCGGGTTCGTGAAGCCCGCTATGTCCCGATTCCTATAGAAGAAGTCCGCGGGGCTTATCTCCTCGAATACCTCCGACCCTCATCCCCCCTGAGCCCTAACGGGGCCCATCCTCTTCATGGCCCTCCTGCGGGCGCTCAGGAACTTATAAACCGTTGAATGCTGCCTTCCCTTTATCAGCATTTCAGCCGCCTCCCTAGCAAAGGTGACGCTTTCGTAATCCCCGATCATGGCAATCGTATGCCCATATACGGATATCCTGGCCCCCGTGGCCTCCTCGATGGCCCTCCGCATCTTCCCCCTCTCCCCGATCACGCGGCCCTTCACCCTCCTGATCTGGTTCTCGTTCCTACCGAGGAGCTCCCTCAGGTCTATTATATCGAGCACCATGTCCTCATCCCTGAGGAGCAAGGCCCTATCCGGGGAGAACCCCCTCCCGATCGCCATGACGGCGTCCCTAGCCCTGAGCATGCTCACCGGGTCCTCCCGCCCCTCCCGGGGGGATATCCTAACGACCCCCTCCTCGCTATCTATATCCAGCACCACGCCGAACGATTCCTCTATCTCCGATTTGGTCGTCCCATCGGTCCCTATAAGGATCGGGATCCTTTCCCGAGGCAATACCAGCGTGAGGCCCTCCAATTCAGATCACTATCCGCTTGAAAATCCCCTCATCGTCCAGCTTCAAGAGATAGGCCCTCCTGAAGTAATTGTTCAGCACGAAGACGTCCCTCCTCAGGAACGATTCCGACATGGGGTGCTCCTTGGGGACGGCTTGGGAGAGGTCGAATATGATGGGCTCCCCTTTCCACATCATTACGTTATATTCGCTCATGTCGCCATGCACGAGGCCCGCATCCCTATAAAGGGCCTTCATGTAGGCTATGATTTTTTTGTAAATGCGCATCGGGGCCCTGAGGCTCACATCCTTCAAAAGCGGGGCCGGTACTCCCCCATCGCCTATGAACTCCATCAGCAGGACGTTCCCCTCCACGTGGATCGGCTTGGGGACCCGCACACCAACCGAATGGGCCAGCTCCAAGTTCTTGAACTCCTTTTGCGCCCATAGCGAAACGAGCGCCCTCGTGGAGCGCTTGACCGCCTTGAACCTCGGGTCCCCCTCTATATACTTAAGCCTCCCCTTCCGAAACTCGGACGTCGACGTCAGGTAGATCTTCGCGGCGATATCCTCCCCGCCTTGGCCCTTGGCCCAATAGATCCTAGCTTCCTTCCCGGCCTTGACGACGCCGAAGATCCTAGCGATGAGCCCTTTGTTCAACATCTTATATATCGTCATCAGGGTTTGTTTATCGAATACCTCCTCGAGCGCCTCCATCTCCTCCGATCTCTTGACCTTCATCAGTTGGTCTATTTCGTATCTCCTCTCCCTAAGCTTCAGCTTCTTCAGGTGCTCTTCCACTACGCTCCTCCACCTATCCCGATGGGAAGTACCCGTGCCTCCTAAGCCAATCCGCTTGGCTCTCCGTATACCTCCAGATGATGTCCCCCTTCTCCTCGTTCTGGAAATCCCATGGCGCGACCAAGACCATGTTCCCGACCTTGACCCAAACCCTCCTCTTCATCTTCCCCCTTATCCTGCATACGCGCTCGTGCCCATCGGCGCAGCTGACCAAGAGCCTATCGTATCCCAGCATCTTGGTCACTATCCCAAGGACCTGGTTCGGCCCCGGGAGGACCATCTCCTTTAGCTCCTCCTCGCTCAGTACCTTCTTCTTCCCCATCTCCGGGCACCGCGACCGCTCCAATGGTTATTTCGGGAGCGGAATTTAAACGAAGCCGTCAGAGCTTCATTATCTGGACGTGCGGGATCCCGGCTATCCTTATCACGGCATCCCCATGGACCTTGCCGCTCCTCACGGCCTCCCCGACGACCCTCTCCCCCACCAAGTTGACTATATCGGCCAGATCGATGCTCCGCACGACTTCCTCCACGTCCGTCAGCCGCCCGCCGTAGAACTCCCTGCTCACCTCCATCTTCAGCCTCCCCTCCCTATAGACGTTACCGAGGAGCTCCCCATCGCATGCGGCTATCAAGACCATATTCTGCTGCTTGAAGATCTTGAGGTACGCCCCCCTCCCCTTCGGCGCCGTTGTGGTTTCATCAGATGACAGAGGATTTCGCCCCGCACGCTTCGCATATCAGGAACGTGAGCCTCCTCTCCCTGAGCAGCTTCGTATCGGGCATCTTGCATATTGGGCATATGACGAATTTATTCGCATAGATTTGGAATAGGTTGGAGAGGGTGGCGCGGTCGAACTTCCCCTTGAATATCGCCCTAGCGCCATCCAAGCTACCGGCCGTCGCCATCTCCCTCGTTAGGAACTTGAGGA
>JAWCOP010000041.1:0-6605 GCA_038847005.1 Bathyarchaeia archaeon
TGCTATAGCTGACCAATAGCGAGAAGGCCATCGCGGAGGCCGCCAAAGTGGCATCGCATTTGCCGGAGTATAATATCCCGAGGAACGCCGCCACCTCCCCCAACCTATCCAAGAACGAGTCCAAGAACCCCCCGAGTTGCGAGGCCATTCCCCCGAGCCTCGCCATGGCGCCGTCTAGGGCATCGAACCCCCCGGAGGCTAGGAGCAGGGCCCCCGCTAAGTACATTGAGCCGGCATCGCGGCCCAAGCCATAGGCCAATCCCGAGAGGATCGCGAGCGAGAAGCCCAAGAGGCTGGCGGCGTTCGGCGTCAGCCCGAGCGATAGCGCGGCCCGGGCGACCCGATCGATCAATGGGCCGAACCTCTCGCCCAACTTAGTCAGCAATTTGGCTTCCCGCGGCCTTGAGAGCCTTTATAGGATGGCGCGCCCGGCTTTAAAATGCTCTGGTGAGCCGCTTGGGGAAAGTGGATAAGGGGGTCAAATGCAGCGCCGCCGGCTGCGATAGGGAGGCCATCAGATCCGTTCCCGGGGAAATGGCGGCGAAGGCCGAACTCAAGTTGAGGACCGAGGGCCGGGCCTACCTATGCAAGGAGCACTATAAGGAGATGAAGAGGGCTTTGAGGAAGGAGAAGAAGCTCCAGAAATGGAGATGGATGGCCTGATCGGGGATGGGTTGGATATGAGGTTGCTGTTGATACACGCCGATAGGTTCCGCTACGAGGTCCAATCCGAGGCGATAGGGGCGAGGGAGGAGATCGGGGCAAAGGGGGGGAGCGGATCGGTCGAGGACGCCTTGGTGATCTTCTGCGCGGTCGAGAGGGGCGATTCCAAGGATTTGCGCTCGGTCATATCCGGGGCGGCCGGCGCGATATCGGAGCTGGCGGGGAAGCTTGGGGTTAAGCGCTTGCTCATATACCCGTTCGCCCATCTCTCCAATGACCTAGCCCCTCCCGGCTTGGCATTGGAGGGGTTGAGGGGGTTGGAGGCGGAGCTGGGCGGGCTTGGATATGAGGTCGGGAGGGCCCCCTTCGGCTATTATAAGCGGTTCGAATTGGCCTGCAAGGGGCATCCGCTCTCCGAATCTTTTAGGGAGATCGCCCCGAGGGCCGAGAGGACGGCCGCCCCCATGAGGACCGAGTATAAGGTCCTCACGCCCGATGGGGAGCTCTTGGATCCAGAGGCCTACGTGGCTAGGGATCCAAGCTCAGAGTTCTCGGCCTTGGTGGAGAAGGAGGCCCTGAAGAGGGGTTTGGAGGGGGGGACGCCATCCTTCCTGAAATATTGCAAGAGGTTCGGGTTCGATTGGGAGCCCAAGTCGGATCTGGGCCACATGCGCCTCGGCCCCGAGGCGAGCCTGCTCTTCGACCTAGTCTCCGATTACGCCCGCTCCATAGCGAACTCCTTGGGCATACCGATCCTCAGCATCCGCGGGACCAATATGTTCGACCTCTCGGATCAAGCGGTTCACGAGCATGCGCAACTCTTCGGGGCCAGGGCGTATACGCTCGATATTGATTCGAAAAGGCTGATAATGAGATACGCGGCCTGCCATCAGCAATTCAGCTCCGTTAAGGATTGGGCCCTGAGCTATAGGCATTTGCCCTTCGGGACCTTCGAGGTCGCCGATAGCTATAGGCTGGAGCAGAGCGGGGAGCTGCTCCTCCTCTTCAGGGTCAGGAAATTGCACATGCCCGACCTCCACGTTTACTGCAGGGACCTCGAGGAGGGCAAATCGCTAACGATGCGCATACACCGCGCGATATACGAGGAGATCAGGAAGCTGGGCAGGGAATATTGCTCCATATACAACACCACGAGGTCCTTCTTCGAGGGGAACTGGGGGTTCTTCAAGGAGCTCATCGGGGTCGAGGGGAAGCCGATACTCTTGAACTTCGTCCCGGAGGGGATCTACTATTGGGTATTGAACATAGAATATACGATCATAGACGAGCTCAGGAGGCCTAGGGAGATAGCCACGGTCCAGATAGACGTCGGCAACGCCAAGAGGTTCGGGATAGAATACGCCCGCGAGGATGGCGGGAGGGCCCATCCGACAATACTCCACTCCGCCCTGATAGGGACCGTCGAGAGGTATCTATTCGCCATATTCGATTGCGCCGTGAGGATGAAGGCGGAGGGGAAGAAGCCCATGCTCCCGGTTTGGCTATCGCCAACCCAAGTTAGGTTCATACCGATCGAGGGAAGGCACGTCGATTACGCAAAGGGCTTGGCCCTGAGGCTCAGGGGGGAGATGATAAGGGCGGACGTCGATGATAGAAATTGGAGCATGCAAAGGAGGGTGAGGGAGGCCGAGATGGCTTGGGTGCCGTATATAGTGGTCGTCGGAGATAGGGAGATCGCCTCGGGATCGCTCCAGGTCCGCATCAGGAACTCCGGCCAAAGGGCCATGTCTTACGATGAGCTCGTTTCGGAGCTGGGATCGCGCTTGGGGGGATATCCGAGGAGGGAGCAAGGGCTCCCCGTCCTCCTCAGCGAAAGGCCGGGCTATAGATAGGCGCCATCGGATAAGCTTTTTATCCTCATGGGCTTGGATCAAAGAACCGGCTCAGGGGTCGATCGCGCGATGGAGAAGGATAGGCTGTACGGCGGGATCATATTCGCGCTCTCCCTCATAATCGCCATCGCCTACCTAGCGGCCTTCTTCGCACCCTACTTGGCCCTCCCGGCATGGCTGAGCTGGTTGGCCATCGCCCTGCCGGTCTTCCTCTTCACGATGGCCGTCTTGGTAATTTGCATGTGGATCGGGTGGACAATGCTCACCACGCCTCCCCCGCCCCCGATCGAGCCCGTGGAGCAACCCGGGGATAAGCCCGAGGGATGAGGTCCCGGGCCGCGCCTTTTTATCTTGGCCCTACGATGGGGCAAGTGGTGGCCTTTGCAAAGGCCGAAGAAGCTATTCGAGCGCCTTCTGGATTCGGAGGTCAAGGCGGAGCTACTCGCCCTATTCCACACGAACCCCGGGCTCTCGGACTCCATTGAGGGCATAGCCAAGAGGCTGGGGAGGAGCGCCGAGGAGATAAGGAGCGATTTGAGGGACTTGGTTGAGATGGGCCTACTGAACGTCGTGGAGCTATTCTCCTATAATCCCAAAAGGGGCGCGGATATAGAGAGGCAGATATTCCTCCAATTGGAGGAGGGGGCACCGCCCGGGCCGGGGCCATATGAGGGGATAGAGTACACGGGCGTGGAGCTGATCGATGACATGCTCGACGGCCCATTCCCTCATCCGTGCTGCGTATTGGTCATGGGCGATCCCGGAAGCGGGAAGACGACGCTTTGCAACCAATTCGTCAAATCCTTCACCGGGGCGGGCGGCCCAGCGATAATCGTGGCCCTCGATGAACCCCCCCGCGGGATAAGGGCATCCCTCGCCAAGATGGGGGTGGAGCCATCCAAGCTGATCCTCGTTGATTGCTATTCATCCGATATAGGGTTGAGGAGCGAGGAGGGGATATCGGCGGATCCGAAGAACCCCTCCAACGTCAGCATCGCCATATCCAAGGCCATCCGGGAGGCGGGATCGCTCGCCAAGGGGGGGAAGGGCCTTTTGGTGTTCGACTCCATGACGGCGATAATACAAAAATGCGGGATAAAGACCTCGATGGATTTCTCTAGGAGCTTGATAGCGAAATGCAAGGAGGCTGGGCTTTCATCCCTGATAACGCTGAACAGATTGGCCTATCACCCCGCCGTCTTGGCGGCCTTCCAGGAGATGGCGGACGGGGTCATAGAATTGAAGGGCGAGGAAACGCCCTCGGGGATCCAGCACTACGCTAGGATCCCAAAGATGAAGGGGGTTGGGCATTCGACCCATTGGGTTCCGTATGAGATCAGGGGCTCGGAGGGCTTGGTCCCCCTCTGATGGATGCCATGGAAAGCGTTATCAACCACCAAGCCCCATTCCAATCGACCATGCCGCAAGCCGATAGGGCCCCCACCGGCATAATCGGGCTCGATGAGATGCTCGAGGGAGGGATCCCTAGGGGTAGGGTCGTCCTGATATTGGGGAGCCCCGGGAGCGGGAAGACGATCCTATGCTCCCAATTCCTATACAATGGAATAGTGAATTATGGCGAGGGAGGGGTTTACGTGAGCTTCGACGAGGGCAAGCCCCAGTTCTACAGGGAGATGGCGAAGCTGGGTTGGGATTTCGGGGAATTGGAGAGGGCCGGGAAGTTCGCCTTCGTCGATGCCTCGCCGATAAGGAGCCTGCCCGGCGAGGTGAAGATCGGCGGGATGACCATCGGGAAGAGGGACTTCTCCCTCCTCAGCCTGATACAGGCCATCAGGAACCATTCGGCATCGATCTCCGCGCAAAGGATAGTCTTGGATTCGATGTCGCAGCTCACCTTCCAATATCCGGACCCCGTCGAGCGGAGGACGGCCGTGCTGGATTTGATCGATGCCCTGGCCGACCTCGGGGCCACATGCCTCCTGACCTCGGAGCTGGTGGCGGTCGGCATGAGGAGGAAGATGCAGTTCGAGGAGTACTTGGTCCATGGCGTCATAATCCTTCAAACGATGAGGGTCGGCAAGGCATATGGCCGAGTGATCCAAGTGGAGAAGATGAGGGAAACGGCGATCGATGAGCAGCCCAGGCCCTACCAAATAACTGAGAGGGGGATCGAGGTCTACCCGAGGGAGAGCGTATTCTGAGCGGGCCGATGGGGATCGGATCCCCCGCGGAATCCCCCTTCCCGAATGGCGTTTTCGCATCGACGGCCCCAACGGACTCGCCCGCCTCCATTTGCCCAGCCGCCCGAGCGGCCGCGGCGATGCGCCCATGGTCTGGGGCCAGGTCCGTTCAGCGGGCCGTTTCCCTATCGATCCAATCCAAATAACCCTTGAACCCATCAACTATCGGGACGGCCAATATCTCCGGGACCTCGTAGGGATGGATCTTCCTAACCTCCTCTATCAGCTCGCCCACGAGCCCCGCCCTCGTCTTTATGATTAAAAGGACCTCCGAGGCCCCCTCCACGGCCCCCCTCCAAAGGAACGAGCTCTTTATGCCCGGTACGGCGCTGACGCATGCCGCTAGTTTCCCATCCAGCAAGGCCCTCGAGATCCTCTCGGCATCCCCTTCGCTCGGGCATGTGACTAGGACGAGCGCATACAAGGCGTTTCCCATTGCCGGGGGACCTCATTGATCGAGGTCCGGCCAATAAGCCTTGGGGACCGTTCGGGCGCAGGATCCCCAAACCGAATCGGGGGTCGAGGGGGATCGATGGATCCGCGGGGCCCTATGGGCGGAACACCACCTTAACGGCCCTCTTCCCCTTTGCGAGCTCGAACCCCTCGATCCATCCCTCCAATGGCAATCTATGGGTTATGAGCCTCCCCAAGTCGACCTTCCCCTTGGAAACCAGTTCCAAGGCCCTCCTCCAAGTCCCATCGTTATAGACATAGCTCCCGATGAGCTCCCTCTCCCCCCTGACGATATCATTGACGGGCAGGCTCACGGGGGTCGGGTGGATCCCCAGCAGGATCGCCTTACCCCCCTTATGGAGGAGATCCAAGGCCCGAGCCAAGGCCCCGGGGCTCCCGGATGCCTCGAATAGGAAATCGACCCCCTCCCCGCCCGTATTCTCCTTGATTATCCGAGCCGGATCCTCCTCATCCGCGTTTATGGCGAAATCGGCCCCCATATCCTCGGCGCACTCGAGCCTCGCCGCATCGGCGGAGACGCCCGTGATGAACACCTTCGATAGACCGGCCGCCTTGAGCGCCGCGGCCGTTAGGATCCCTATCGGGCCCGGGCCCAAGATCAAGGCCGAATCCCCCGGCCCGGCCCCGGATCGCTCCCAAGCGTGGAGCGCCACGCAGAATGGCTCGAGCAGGGCCCCCTCGTCGAACGAAACCCCCTCGGGGAGCTTATAGATGCCCCCGATCCCCCCCGGGATGGCAGCGTACTCGGCGAAGCCCCCGTTCCTATGCACCCCCAACAAGCTCCAATTATAGCAAACGCCGATCCTGCCGCTCATGCACATCCGGCATTTCCAACAGGGGACGCAGGGGTTTATCGCGACCCTATCGCCGGGCCAGAAGCCCGATAGGCCCTCCCCGACCTCGACGACCTCCCCGGCGAACTCATGGCCGATTATCAACGGCAACTTCATGAACCTATAGGCCGGGTCCCAATCGTATATGTGGACGTCGCTGCCGCATATCGCGGCCGATTTGACCCTCACTAGGAGCCCGCGCGGATCCGCCCTCGGCTCCTCCACCTCCTTGAGCTCCAATCCCGCCTCCGGTTTGGCTTTCACAAGGGCCCTCATGGGTAATCAACCCTCATTCCTTCAGTGGGGGTTGCATGGCTGTAAGGATTTTTTCAACGACTCCTATTATCCCGGTTGGCCTTATCAATATTATCCCCATCAATAGTACCCCATAGACCATATAAACACCGCCCCTCACCGCTCCGAAGAAGCTGACCGAAAGGGCTTGGGCGGCTATCGTTACGGCCGAGCCGATGATCGGGCCGAAGAGGGCTCCGAGCCCGCCGATTATCCCGATCATGGCTATCTGGATCGAGAAAACCGTGCTGCATGTGGCAACTGGGTCTATATAACACTTCCATTGG
>JAWCOP010000042.1:0-6549 GCA_038847005.1 Bathyarchaeia archaeon
TTCGGGGAGCTCAGGGATCTCGGCCTCATCGAGGGCCGCGGGCCCAAGATCTCGGGCGCCCAAGGCTTGGGCTGCTCGCCGGTCGTCGATGCCTTCAAATCCGGGAGGGATTCCATCGAACCGGTTGAGGCCCCGAGCACCATAGCCAAGAGCCTCGCGATAGGGGATCCGGGGGATGGCGTTTATGCCCTTCGCAGGATAAGGGAATCCGGGGGGTTCGCCGAGGCGCCATCCGATTCGGAGATAACCGAGGCCATAAGGCTGCTCGGGAGGACCGAGGGCCTCTTCACAGAGCCGGCCGGCGCGGTAACGGTGGCGACCCTCAAGAGGCTCGTTTCCTCCGGGGCCATAGAAGGGGATGAGAGGGTCGTTTGCTATATCACCGGGAACGGGCTCAAGGCGCCGGAGGCGGTCGCGCCCTCGGAGGCCGACATCCTCGACATAAGCCCGGCCCTCGAGGGTCCTTGGGCCGAGGCCTTGGGGGTGGGAGCTTGGCGATCGTGAAGATCCTCTTCCCCCTGGCCCTTCAGAGGTTCACGGGCGGCAGGGGCGAGGTGCAGCTGGAGGCCTCAACCTTGCGGGAGGCCTTGGAGAAGCTGGCCGAGGAGTTCGGGGACGACCTCGGGAGGAGGCTCTTCGATCCCAATGGCAACGCGAACCGCCTGCTGAACTTCTACATAAACGGCAGGAACGCCAAGTTCTCGGGCCTTTTGGAGGCAAGGCTTAGGGATGGCGACGCGATCGCCATATTCCCAGCCGTGAGCGGGGGATGAGCGGATGGCGCCATTCGATGCTGAGAGATATTCGAGGCAGGTGGCCCTGAGGCTCATAGGCCCGAGAGGGCAGGGGAGGATAAGGGAGGGGAGGGTCGCGATCGCCGGCATCGGCGGCTTGGGCTCCATATCCGCCATCCAATTGGCCTCCATGGGGGTCGGTTACCTGCGCTTGGTCGATCACGACTTCGTGGAGCTCTCGAACCTCCAGAGGCAACCGCTCTACGATACCCACTCGCTGGGGGAGCCAAAGGTGGAGGTGGCCGAGAGGAGGCTGAGGGCCCTCAACCCCGACGTCGAGATAGAGGCCCTGCCGCTGACGATATCCAGAAGCACGGCCGAGGAGGTGGTGAGGGATGTGGACGTAGTGGTCGATGGGCTCGATCGCCTCCTCCCAAGGTACGCCATAAACGAGGCGTGCAATGGGCCGGGCATCCCCTACGTATTCGGGAGCGCCATAGAGGCGCATGGCTCCGTGAGCACGATCGTGCCGGGCGAAACCGCTTGCTTGGGTTGTATCTTCGGCCCCGGCTCCGATGCCGATGAGGGATTGCCGACCTGCGATGCCGTTGGGGTCCTCCCGCCGATATTGAGCGCGGTGGCCAGCCTCCAGGTCAGGGAGGCCCTGTCCATCCTATTGGGCGAGAGGCCGAGCCTCGCTGGGAAGTTGCTCTTCTTGGACATCAGCGGTCCAGTGGATTTGAGGATCTTGGATGTGGAGCGATCCCCGAATTGCCCCCTATGCGGCGGCGCTCGCCGAACCGAGCCCCAAGGGCCTAGGCTGACGAGGCTCTGCGGCGGGGGCTTCATGATCGAGCCCGAGGGCAGGATCGAGCTGGATTTGGCGAGCGCGGCCCGCATCTTGGGGGATAGTTTTCGGATCAGGATAGGTGCCAAATACGGCATGGTGCTCGAGGGCGATGGGGGAATCTCGATAAGCCTCACCAAGACCGGCAGCGCCCTCGTGAGGGGCGTGAGCGATGAGGCCGATGCCCTCAGGGCCTACGAGGAGCTGATGGGCTTGATCCGAGAGGGCGGCGCGGGACCCGGGGAATATCGATATTCCGAAGGGATTCATTAACACAGTATTATATAATATTTGAGTGGATGCCTTAACAAAGTTATTGGGAGATGGTGGATCGCGAATGGGCGGGATCGTTGCCAAGGACATAACGGGACTGATAGGCAATACCCCAATGGTCCGCATCAACAAGCTGACCGGCCGGGACGATGCGACGATATACGCCAAGCTGGAATGGTATAACATAGGCGGATCTGTGAAGGACAGGATGGCCCTATCCCTGATAGAGTATGCCGAGGCGGCCGGAAGGCTGGATAAGGGCAAGGCCATACTCGAGGCCACCTCTGGGAACACGGGCATAGCCTTGGCGATGATAGGGGCCGTCAAGGGGTATAAGGTGATCATAGTCATGCCGGAGTCTGTTAGCGTCGAGAGGAGGTGCCTCATAAGCGCCTATGGGGCGGAGCTCATCCTATCGCCGGCCGAGAAGGGGACCGCCGGGGCCATAGAGCTCAAGCAGAGGCTCCTCAGGGAGGGGGGCGATCGCTACATCGACTTGGATCAGTTCAAGGACCCGGCCAATATACTGGCCCATTACAAAACCACCGGCAAGGAGATATTGGAGCAAACGGGCGGGAGGCTCGACGCGATAGTGGTCGGGATCGGCACCGCTGGGACTGGCGTGGGCGTTTCCATGCGGGTCAAGGGGCATGACCCGGCCATCCGGATCATAGGGGTGACCCCCAAGCTCGGCGTCAGCATACAAGGGTTGAGAAACCCCGCCGAGCCCTATCCGACACAGCTCTTCAGGAGGGAGCACTTCGATGAAATAGTGGAGATCTCCCAAGAGGAGGTCCCGAAGACCTTCGAGGTCGCTAGGGAGGTGGCTCGAAAGGAAGGGCTATTGATCGGGATGAGCTCCGCGGCGATAATGTACGTAGCCCTGAGGAAGGCGAGGGAGCTCGGCAAGGGGAAGGTCATAGTGGCGATCCTCCCGGACGATGGGCTGAAATATCTGAGCACCCCGCTCTTCGGCTGGCCGCGATGTTGACAGCCCCGCACACGCGGCCATCACCGCTTCGATGAGGAACATTGATATATCCATTCTCGGAATGGCCTCTTGGCGAATGTCGAATCAAGGGGCGGGAAGGGCGATGATCCGCTTCGACCCGAACGAGTATTACAAGAGGCAGATCGCCCTTCGCGAGCTCGGCCGCGAGGGGCAGGAGAGGCTGAGGCGATCCAGGGCCGCCGTCGTAGGGCTCGGGGGGTTGGGGAGCCCCGCCGCCACCTATTTGGCCTTGGCGGGCGTCGGCCATCTCCGCCTCATAGATCAGGATACGGTGGAGCTACATAACCTGCACAGGCAGACCCTGTATACGATCGATGAGCTAAGGTACCCGAAGGCCGAGGTGGCCGCGAAGAGAATAGCCAAGATGAACCCGGAAGTTGAGGTTGAGCCGATCTCAGAGAACCTGAGGGGGGGGAACGTGGATGCGATCCTAGAGGGCGTGGACTGCGTCGTCGATGGCTTGGATAATATGAGGACCCGCTACATAGTCAACGAGGCATGCGTTAGGAGGGGCATCCCATACGTTTACGCCGCCGTGATAGGCTTCGAGGGTTGCCTCTCGGTCTTCAGGCCCCCGAGGACCCCCTGCCTAGCGTGCATATTCCCGAACTTGGACGATCGGGGCCTCCCGAGCTGCGAAACGCGCGGGATCCTCGGCGCCACGGCCGGGATCGTTGGCGCGATGGAGGCGATGGAGGCCGTAAAGGTGCTCGCAGGGATCGATTCGATCGAGGGCCACCTCCTGATCTGCGATTTCATCGATATGTACATCTCCAAGGTCGACGTCTGGAGGAATCCGAAGTGCCCGGTCTGCGGGAAGGGTGGGCGAGGGGAGGGGATCGGCGCGCCGGAGAGGCTCGTTTGGCTATGCGGCCGGGATACGGTGAACGTGAACCCAAGGGAGCCCTTGGATTTGAGCATCGAGGAGATGCGCGATCGCTTGAGCGGGAAATTCAAGATCCTGCTCGGCTCGCCCTTCGTCATCGTCTTCGAGCGCGATGGGATCGAGGTCAGCCTGTTCAAGGGGGGGAGGATGCTCATGAAGAACGTGAGGGGCGAGGAGGATGCCTTGAGGATCTACGAGGAGGTCATGGGATATCTAATGGGGAGGGGGTGAGCCCCAATGGGCGAGCGGCGGCCCCTATGGATCGAACGCCTACGAATATTTTTTAACCTCCTATAACGCTAATCGAAGAGCGCCCCGCCGATCTGAACGGAACGGGCGGTGATGGGGATCGTCAAAGGGGTTCAGGATAAACCACCCCTCGATCTCGCTCGAGATCGCCTTGGAGGAGGTCGAGGGGCTTCGCCTCCATGAGGAGGTCATACCGAGCGTTGTGAGGGAACTGGCGGATAGGATAAGGGCCGATGGAGTTTTCATGCATCCAATAATCGTGGACGAGGGGAGCCTCGTCGTACTTGATGGGATGCATCGGGTTGCGGCCGCGAGGGAGATCGGGTATAAGTTCATCCCGGTATGCCTCGTCGATTATAACAACCCGAGCATAGAGATCGGCGCTTGGTATAGGCTGTTGAGCGGCCCGGTGGATATGGGGAGGGTGCCGGCCATGCTCGGGGATTTGGGCCTTAGCGCGGAGAGGGCCCCCTTGGAATCGGCCCACGGGCTCGTGGAGGGGAGGGAGGCGATCGCCGCCATATTCTCCAAGGACGAATGCTTCCTTGTGAACGGGCCGAGGGGCGGGATCAAGGAAGCCTACGACATGATCAAGAAGGTGGAGGTGAGGTTCCTCTCCGAGGGATGCTCGATAAGCTATGATGACGAGGATGGGGCTATGGGGAGGGTCCGTTCTGGCGAGGCTCCCGCCTCGATCATGACGCCGACGATCTCCAAGAGGGAGGTGATCGAAACGGCCTTGGCCGGGAAGGTCTTCATACAAAAATCCACGCGTCACCTCATCCCGGCCAGGCCCATGTTCATAAACGCCCCCGCCGAATTGCTCACCGGGGCCTTGGGCCTATCCGAAGCGAACGATCGCCTCGTCGCCCTGCTATCCTCGAAGGAGCTTAAGCGGCTCCCCCCGGGCCAAGTCCTCGATCGCCGCTATGGGGAGGAGCTTTACATCTTCCTATAAGGTCCGCGATCCCCCTCAGGCCAAGAGTTCCTCGAGGATCCTCTCCGCCTCCTCCTTGCTCTTCAAACCCTTAATCAAGACCTTCCCGGTTCTATACACCCGCAATGCGATGCCCCGGAAGGAGATATCTAGGACCAGCCCGGAGATCGATCTATCGACTTGGCCCTTTTGGATGATCCTCCCTATCGCCTCATCCCTCTTCCCATGCCTCAGCGTCGCCACGAAATGCCTCTCCTCCCCGCAGGTCTCCTCGAGCGTGGAAACGTATTCCTTGACGGCGGACATCAGCCCTGGCCCTTCCTTATCTCCTCGAGGGCCTCGATCAGCCTATCGACCTCCTCCTTGAGGTTGTAGATATAAAAGCTGGCCCTCACGGACCCCTTCAACCCGAGCCTTTGGTGGAGCGGCTCCGCGCAATGGAAGCCGCTCCTGACCATTATGCCGAATTGATCCAAGAGGAGCGCCAAGTCGTGCGGATCGAGCCCATCCATATTGAACGATATTATCCCGCCCCTCTCCGAACCAAGGCCGGGGCCATACCATTCGATCCCATCGACCCCATCGAGCCTCTTCAGCGCGTAATTCGTCAATTCCGCTTCGTGCCTTTCCACATCCTCCATGCCCAACCCCCTCAAGTACCTCACGGCCTCCATTAGGCCGACCGCCCCGCCCACGTTCGGGGTCCCCGCCTCGAATTTCCACGGGAGCTCATTGTACGTGATCCTACAGGTCCCATCAGATTTGTTATACCTCACCTCCCTTATCATCTCCCCTCCCCCCAAGAAGGGCTCCATATCCCTCAGGATATCCCGCCTCCCGTAGAGCACGCCGATCCCGGTCGGGGCGAGCATCTTATGCCCCGAGAAGGCCAAGAAGTCTATCCCGAGCCTTTCGACATCGATGGGCATATGGGGAACGGATTGGGCCCCATCCACAACGACCATGGCGCCATTATCGCGAGCGATCTTCGATATCCTCCTAAGATCGTTCTTGACCCCAGTGACGTTCGAGACGTGCGTTACGCAAACGAGCCTCGTCCTATTCGTTACGAGGTTCTCAAGGCCCTCGTAATCCAATACGCCCTCTTCGTTTATATCCGCGTATTTGACCTTGAACCCCCTCATCCTCGAGACGTTCTCCCAAGGCACTATGTTGCTATGGTGATCCATCAGCGTGACCACTACCTCGTCCCCCGGGCCCAAGCCCTTGAGGCAGAGGGAATAGGCCACGAGGTTTATCGCCTCCGTGGCGTTCTTGGTGAATATTATCTCCTCGATCCCCCCGGCCCCTATGAACTCCGCGACCTCCTCGTGGGCCCTCTCGTAAAGCTCCGATGCCTCCTGGGAAAGCGTATGGACCCCCCTGTGCACGTTCGCGTTATGCTCCTCGTAAAACCTCCTCACCGCCTCTATGACTTGGATCGGCTTCTGGGAAGTCGCCGCGTTATCGAAGTAGATCAGGGGCTTCCCCTCGACTTCCCTCTTCAATATCGGGAAGTCCTCCCTGATCCTATACGGATCAAACATCGGATCCCCGTCCGCCGCCCGGTGTGGCGTGGAACACCGCCAGCTCCTCATCCGCGAGGGCTGG
>JAWCOP010000043.1:0-5238 GCA_038847005.1 Bathyarchaeia archaeon
GTACTTGGGGCTGAACGTGAGGTTGGAAACGAGGATCAGGATTTACGAGCATGGGGAACTCAAATCGATAGCGGAGAAGCTGAAGGGGGAGGATTGAGCTCGAGCTCAGCCCCGGCGGGCGGATCCACCTTATCCGGCCCCGCGGCGATATCTCCCTAGGATCCCATCCAGCTGGGATAGGAGGTTCAGGCAACGATCCCGGCAATCGCCCACGTGGCCCCTCGCGTCTAGGAGCTCCTCGATCTCCTCGGGGCTTAGCCTTTTGGATATATCCGCGTCCCCCCTGAGGAGATCCGGCAACGGGTTCCCGAGCCCCTCCATCGCGGCCCTCCACGCCCTTTGGGAATGGATCCTCAGCCTCTCATGGGCCTCCTGCCGATCCATCCCCCTTTCCACGAGCCTCATCAAGACCCTCTCCAAGCCGGCCCAGGGGCCGAACCTCCTCAAGTTCTCCTCAATTGCCCTCTCGTTGACGGTTAGGCCATTCAGTATCTCCGAATAGAGCCTCAAGCATTCATCTATCGCCAAGAAGGCCTCCGGCAGGATCACCCTCCTGTTCGCGGAATCGTCCAAGGTCCTCTCGAATATCGTGCATGCAGCGTTGTCCCAAGCGACCTTCGGGAGGGCGCTGACGTATCTGGCCAAGGAGCACATCCTCTCCGATTTGATCGGGTTCCTCTTGAACGGCATGGCCGATGATCCCACCTGCCTTTCATGGAACGGCTCCTGTAGCTCCCCGAGGGTCGGGGATTGGAAATGCCTCAAATCCATCCCGAACTTATGGGCGCTTTGGGCTATGGAGGCCAAGGCCGATAGGATTAGGAAATCCGCCTTCCTCGGGTACGTTTGGCTCGAAACCGGGAACGCCTCAATCCCGAGCCCCTCCATGGCCCTCCTCTCCATATCGCTCGGCTTGCCCTTGCCCGATAATATGGCCGCGAAGCTGGCCGATGAGCCGACGGCCCCCTTGATCCCCTTGCCCTTGAGGACCTCGGCCATTAGGTATTCGATGAGCCCTAGGTCCAAGATCAAATCTTGGGCATAATTGGCGAACCTATAGCCCAAGGTCATGGGCTCGGCGGGTTGGAGATGCGTCCACCCTAGGCATGGGAGATCCTTATATCGCGATATAAGGCCCGAGAGGATCTTCAAACAATCCAATAGCCTTCCGATCACGATCCCCATGGCCTCCCTCATCCTTAGGATATCAGCGTTATCCTCTATGTCCGCGGATGTCGCCCCCCAATGGAGCTTCCCCCCGCCGATTCGGCATTGCTCGGAGTAGGATTTCAGCTCGGCCATGAGGTCGTGCCTTATCTCGCGCTCTATCTCCAGCGCCCTTTCCACATCGATGTTCTCAGCGCCCATCTTGGATTTGAGATCCTCCAACTCCTCCTGGGATATCAAGCCGTACTCCGCTTGGGCCTCGGCCAGCGCGACCCAGACCCTCCTCCATAGGGCCCTGTAGTGGACCTCCGAGAAGACCCTCCTCATCTCATCGCTCCCATAGCGCCAGCTGAATGGGGATTTGAAGGAATCGTAGCCCTTGTTAGATCGCCTCATCCACCCTCGCCCGTGCCGGCGGGCCCTCCGCCGCGCTCCCCTGCATTAAGGGCCCCTCGGCTAGCTTGGTTGGAATCCGAATTTAAATCCCTGAGGGAAAGGCGCCTTCTGGGGAGTTATCGAGCCCATTATTTACAAAAACATGTTAAATTTTAAGTTTTTAAACCCCTCATATGCAACATTGATTGGAGTTGGGCGCGGTATGACAATGGCGCTCGGGGATGGGGGGTATTGAAGGCCCTCACGGGATTTGAAGATATGGCTGGGGAGGAGCCCTGAGGGAATACTTGGTCGAGGTAATCATACAAAATAAGGTTATGGCGAAGGATCCGGAGGGTGAGACGATAGAGAGGGACCTCATCCATAGGGGGGGATACGATTCCATAAGGGCCGTGAGATCCGGCAAGTATCTTCGGATGCTCGTCAAGGCAGATGGCCCTCAAATGGCGAAGGAGATCGTGGTAAGGATGTGCAACGAGCTGAGGTTGTTCAACCCGGTCGTCCACTCCTGCTCCGTGAAGGTCAGGGCGGGAGGGAGGAAGGGGGGCGGGGATTGAGGATCGCGGTCCTCAACTTCCCGGGATCGAATTGCGAGTTGGATACCGTCTACGTCCTCCGCCGGCTCTTGAACTTGGATGCCGAGCTCGTATGGCATGAGGCCTTCGATCGATCTGGGTATGACGCCGCCATATTGCCGGGCGGCTTCTCCTATGGGGACTACCTCAGGGCCGGGGCGATAGCGGCCCATAGCCCGGCCATGAGGCACGTGAAGGCCATGGCGGATGAAGGGAAGCCCGTGATAGGGATATGCAACGGGTTCCAAATATTAACGGAGGCCGGTTTGCTCCCCGGGGCCCTCCTGCGGAACGAGGGGCTGAACTTCGTTTGCCGATGGGTTTCGCTGAGGGTGGAATCCAACAAGAGCGCCTTGACTTGGCTGATGCCGAGGGGCGCCATCATAAGGTTGCCGATAGCCCACGCCGAGGGGCGATACGTTAACGAGAGGCGCGCGATCCGGGAGCTTTGGAGGAAAGGACAGGTGATCCTGACCTATGTCGATGAGCTGGGGGGCCTGACCCCCGACGCCAACCCAAACGGCTCCATGGACAACATAGCCGGGATATGCAACGAATTGGGGAACGTCGTTGGGCTGATGCCCCATCCGGAGAGGGGATCGGAGAGGGTGCTGAGCCCCTTCGGCAGCGAGGACGGCCTCATGCTGTTCGAATCGCTGCTCTGCTTCATGGATGGGAGGGATCGACCCTGCGGAGCGAACTGAAGGCCGAAACATCCCTGATGCCTGAGGAGGTGGATTACATAACCGGCCAGCTGGGCAGGGAGCCGAACCGCGTCGAGCTCGGCATGCTCGAGCTGATGTATTCGGAGCATTGCTCCTACAAGAGCAGCAGGCCGATCCTTAGGATCCTCCCGAAGGAGGGGCCGAGGGTCCTCGTGGGGCCGGGCTACGATGCCGGGATAGTGGATATAGGCAATGGCTACGTCGTCGCCTTCAAGATCGAGAGCCACAACCACCCCTCCGCCATAGACCCCTACAACGGCGCCGCCACCGGGATCGGCGGGATCGTTCGGGATATCCTCTGCACCAATTGTAGGCCCGTGGCCCTCTTGGATTCCCTGAGGTTCGGCCCGCCGAGGAAGGGGAGAACCAAGTGGTTGTTGAAGTACGTCGTGAAGGGCATATCGGATTATGGCAACAGGATCGGCGTCCCCACTATCGCCGGCGAGGTGGAGTTCGATGAGAGCTTCGAGACCAATTGCTTGGTCAACGTGGCCTGCGTCGGCATAGGGAGGAGGGATTCCATAGTGCTGGCGAAGATGGAGAGGCCCGGGGATTACGTAGTCCTTATGGGCAGCTCCACGGGGAGGGATGGCATACACGGCGTTACCTTCGCATCGAAGACCATAACGGCCGAGTCGGAGGAGGAGAGGCCATCCGTACAGATCGGCGATCCCTTCATGAAGAAGATGATAATCGAGGCCACCTTGGAGGCTGTGGCGACGGGCTTCGTGACGGGCTTGAAGGACTTGGGGGGCGCTGGCTTGACGTGCGCGCTATCGGAGATGTCCTTCAAGGGCGGCACCGGGGTGGAGGTGGACTTGGAGAATGTGCACCTGCGGGAGGAGGGCATGACGCCATATGAGATAATGCTATCCGAATCCCAGGAGAGGATGCTCTTCGTCGTAAAGCCCGAGGGCCTCGAAAGGGTCCTCGGGGTCTTCAGGAAATGGGGCTTGCCCCATTCCGTGATCGGGAGGGTCACGGATACGGGGGAGGTCTTGGTTAGGCATCGGGGGGAGGTGGTCGCTAGGCTGCCCTCCAAGCTGCTGGCGGAAACCCCGGTCCTGAGCAGGGGGGCCAAGAGGCCGAGGGGCCTCAACAAGATGCTCAAGGTCCCGAAGCCCAAGGAGCCCAAGGATCTTGGGAGGGTATTGATCAGGATGCTCTCCTCCCCAAACATAGCGAGCAAGGAGCCCATCTATTCCCAATACGACCACGAGGTCGGCGTAAGGACGATCGTGAAGCCGGGCGATGGGGATGCGGCCGTCCTGAGGCTCCTCGAGGAGCCGAGGGCCATAGCCGTCAAGGCCGATTGCAATAGCCGGCATTGTCGCCTCGATCCGTTCAACGGACACGCCGGCGCCGTTGCCGAATCCGCTAGGAACGTGGTGGCGGTTGGCGCCGAGCCGATCGCCGCCGTCGATTGTTGCAACTTTGGAAGCCCGGAGAGGCCCGAGGTCTTTTGGCAATTCTCGGAGGGGATCAAAGGCCTCTCATATATGCTCGAGGGGCTCGGGATCCCATGCGTCGGCGGGAACGTGAGCTTTTACAACGAGGACGAGAGGACCGGGAAGGCCGTGAACCCCACGACCGTCGTGGTGACCTTGGGCCTCGTGGAGGAATTGGATTGGGTGACGACGATGGCCTTCAAGGAGCACGGAGATGATATATTCGCCGTCGGTAGGACCTATGCGGAGATGGGGGGATCCGAGTATTATCATTGGATCCATGGCATAAGCGGCGGCAAGCCCCCGCGCGCATCCCCGGAGAGGGAGAGGGCATCCATGGCGGTCGTCAAGGAGGCCATCAGGGACGGCTTGATCGACGCCGCCCACGATTGCTCAAAGGGCGGGATCGCGGTGGCGTTGGCCGTAATGGCCATGAAGGGTGGATTGGGGGCCGATGTGGACTTGGGGCGCATACCCAGATCGGGGGTGGGGCGGTTGGACGAGCTATTGTTCTCGGAGTCCTACGCGAGGTTCATCATCTCCGCCCAACCCGGCGCCGCGCGCGAGCTCAAGGCCATAGCCGAAAGGCATGGGTGCCCGATCTCGAGGCTGGGGAGGGTGGTCGATTCCCCCGAGCTCTCCATGAGGTATGGCGGGAGGGCGATAAGATGCGGGCTCGGGGGATTGATGGAGGCATGGAAGGGATCCATGAGGAGGTACTTGGGGGAGCTTTGAAGCCCGAGGGGCGCGAGGCCTGCGGCGTGATGGGGATCTCCTTGGAGCGCGGGAACGCATCCCCGCTCATATATTACGGCCTTATGGCCCTCCAGCATAGGGGCCAGGAATCCTGCGGGATCTCCGTATACGATGGGGAGCGCGTCCTTTGCGATGGACGCGCCGGAATGGTGGATCGGGCCTTCGGGGAGG
>JAWCOP010000043.1:5248-6530 GCA_038847005.1 Bathyarchaeia archaeon
GGGGGTGTCGCCCGGGGCCAGCTTGGGGGGTGGTGGCCTCGCCCCCCCCGCGGGGGCGGGGGGTTGGGGGGGGGGGGGGGGCCATAGGCCACGTGAGGTATTCCACCCTTGGGGAATCCTCGTTGATCAACGCGCAACCCGTCCCCATAAGGATGGGCGGGGAGACTTTCTCGATAGCCCATAACGGCACCATAGTCAATTATGGGCAGCTGAGGGATTACCTCGGGAAGAAGGGGATCGGGCTGAGGACCGAATCGGACTCGGAGGCGATATTGAGGATCTTCCTCGACTCCTACAGGAGGGGTTGGGATATATTCGGGAGCTTGGAGTCATGCTCCCGTAGGATCGAGGGCGGCTATTCCATCGTTATTGCGAACTCCAAGGGGGAGCTCATAGCGGCCCGGGATCCGCTCGGCCTCAGGCCGCTCTGCATGGGCAATTCGGGGAACTCGATCGCCATAGCATCGGAGAGCGTCGCCCTAGATATAAACTCCCTATCCCTCATCGGCGATGTCGAACCCGGGACCGCCATATTAGTTGGGGGGAAGGGGGTGGAGGTCGATAGGTTCGCCAGCTGCCCGCGGAGGGCCTATTGCATGTTCGAATACGTATACTTCAGCAGGCCCGACTCGATCCTGGAGGGGAGGAGCGTATACGAAGTGAGGTTGCGCCTTGGGGGGAACCTATCGGATACGATCGATGGCGATATCGACAGCATAGTCCCCGTCCCCGATACCTCGAGGACGGCGGCCGAGGGGTTGTCAAGGGCGACCGGCATCCCGGTCGCGGAAGGCCTGATAAAGAACAGGTACGTCCACAGGACCTTCATAATGCCCAGCCAGGAGATCAGGGAGGGCGCCGTCAGGATGAAGCTGAACCCGCTCAAATCGGTAATAAAGGGGAAGAGGATAGTCTTGGTCGATGATAGCATAGTGAGGGGCACGACTCTGAAGAACATAGTGACCATGCTCAAATCCTCGGGGGCCAAGGAGGTCCACGTCAGGATAACCTGCCCGCCGATAATATCCCCGTGCTTCTATGGGATAGATATATCGAGCCGCTCGGAGCTCATAGCCGCGGATAACTCAGTTGAGGAAATAGGGAGGATCCTCGGCGCCGATAGCTTGGTATATCAAAGCTTGGAGGGCCTGATAGAGGCCATAGGGTTGCCGAGTGGGGACCTCTGCAACGCCTGCTTAACGGGCGAGTACCCAACACCAATGGCCCAGGAGAGGGCCGAGGAGGACGCCCGGAGGCCCCAGCGGCCGATCGCGAGGGGGAT
>JAWCOP010000044.1:0-6524 GCA_038847005.1 Bathyarchaeia archaeon
CCAGCTTCTGAGCGGAGTCCCTAGCGAGCATGTGGGCCTTCCTTTGATCGATCCCAGCGCATGCCACATCAATGCCCATGTGGAATATATCGGCCACTTGCATGCAGGGATATAGCAGGGCCGCGGTTTCGAGGTTCGCCGCGGCCATATCCCTCCCCATTATTGGGAGGGCCCTGAATATCCTATTCACGGATGCTCCCTTAGCTACCTTTACGACCTTCTCCCAATAGCCCGGATCGCCCACGAGGTCGGATGCCCATATATATCTGACCTTATCCTCCGGTATGCCGATCGCAGTGAAGCAATGCTTGAAGTAGTCGCCGCACATCCTTATCTTCTCCATATCGCCCCCGAATTTATTGTTGATCCAAGAGTGCCAATCCGCCAAGAATATGATGAACTCGAACCCGGCCCTTATGAAGTCCTTTATCTTCGATCCGCATACGAGGCCCATGCCTATGTGCATTATTCTGGGCGAGGCAGCTCGCTATCCAGAGCACTCGAACCCCCAATAGGCCCTGGGCCTCTCGTTCGTTTCCAGGAGGGCCTTCAGCTCCCCCTCCGTCACTACCTCCTCCGCGTTCCTCCTGATCAGCGATAGCCTCTCTTCCAAGTCCATTTTCCCGGCACCTCCTTTTTCGGAGGCTTGCCCGTCATATTTATTTATCCCCGAGGGCCCCGTCGTATAAACCTGCCGGGATTCGGCTCAACGCCCGGTTTAAGCTTTATTGAGATTGGCAAGCGTCGTTAGTGAGAGCAGCACTATCGTTGAGCCATAGGGTGTTTCGAAACCGTTTGCCAAGGTTTGTGGCCTGCGGCACTAACGCTCAGCTTCACGGGAGGGGCGTTTCGCCCCACTCGGCTGAGGACTCTCGAGGCAGGCTTTCGGCCGATCTTTTTTTCGAACGGCCCTACTTAAGCCTTTTGAACTCAATTATCTTCGAAACGTCCAGCTCGAATGCCGACGCGGGATATTCCAATCCGAAGTCGTTCAGTACCTTGGGGTGTATTTCGCCCAAGATCCCAAAGGGACCTCCGGCCACAAAAACCTCGGCGGCCCTACCCCTTATGAAGCTTGGATGCTGCGCCCCCCTCGCCTCCGGTTGGCCGAGCCCCATATTCCTCAGGATGGAGTAGACGACGGCTTGCGCATCCTCATAGCTGGCCCTGAAATCGCATATGACAGCGGCGAGCTTCCTCGTGGCCTTGGTCCTAGTGGGCTCCGCCATATCGACCGATACGACGTCGCCGCATTCGAAAACCCTTTGCGGATAGGCCACATGCCTATTATGGCTCAGGAAGTTCAAGAGGGAGGGGAGGAGCCAATTCCTGAGGACGGAGTATTCGGCCGTCAAGGGATTCCCTACCTCCACCACCTCCCCTTCCCCCAAGCCCATTCTATCGAACAAGATGGCCTTGCTGGTCATCATATAGCTTACGACCTCTTGGAACCCAAATCCGATCATTAGGTCCCTAACCTTGCGCGAGATAAACGAAAGGGGCAACTCCCTACCCTTGGTTGGGACCGGGGGTAGCTCGGGCTCGAGTTTCCCGTATCCAATCCCTATGGCGACGTCCTCGACGAGATCTACCGGGTGGAGTATATCCACCCTATATGGAGGCGCTAGGACCGCTACTTTATCACCCCTAGGGGTTGCGCCATACCTCATCCTCATGAGGTATTGGGAGATCGATTCCGCCGATAGCTCGAGGCCTAGGAGTTTTGAGGCCATCCCTACATCCAAGCTCATCTCCAAGGGGCTTAGGTCCGGCCCGATGAGCGCCCCATTGGGTCCGATTATTTCCACCGCCTCCAATCTTCCCCCCCTCTCGCAAAGGCTCGTCGCCATTATCTTCGCGATGCAATCCACCGCCTCCTTATCGGTCCCCGTCACATCTATGAGCACATCCTTCGTCCTCTCGGTAACCCTAGTCACTGTGCCATTTATTATGGGCGGCATGGAGAGGACCTTTCCCTCCCCATCGTAAAGGAGGGGATATCCCGGGAAGCCCCTTATTATATGCCCATACTCCTTCCCCTTGGGGGTGAGCTCCAATATCTCCTCCCCATCCATTTCCCTATCCTCGCCCAGCGGCACGAACCTTATCTCATCGGGCCTCTTAGCGGAATAATTGATCTCCTCGGCTATCTCCCTGACGTCATGTATCCCTATAGAGACCTTGCGCCTCCTCCTCCCATGCGCCAAGTGTAACTTCTCTTGGAGTTGCATGGCCTGCACGATCGCCTCCTCGCTCAGCTTGGCCCCCCTCACGACGGCGCAGGATATGAATGGCCTAATCGGCGCGACCGATCGATCGACTAATACCTTAAACCCGCTCACCCCCAATTCGTATCTCGGCAGGCCCGTTTCTATCCCGAGGATCCCCCTAAGCTCCCTCGCGATCCCCTCGACGCTGAAAAGGTCCGGCCTATCGTGGCTGACCTCGAGGGTTATTTCGGATCCCATCACGCTCTCCACTTGGCCGCATTTCAGCGGGAAGACTATCTCCCGAAATTCCCCGAGCGCGAGCTCCCTACCCAAGAGGGAGTTTAGGTCGTTCAGGTTTATCGTTACGGTCGGCATGGCTCATATCAGCGGCTTTTCCCTGAGCCAATCCAATCTGGTTGATCTGAGTTCCCTTATATCATCTATGCCGAGCTTTATCATCGCCAGCCTATCGAGCCCTATCCCCCATGCTATGACTGGAAATCCTATCCCCAAGGGCGCTAGGACCTCCGGCCTGAACATACCAGCCCCGGCGAATTCGATCCACCCAATCTTCGGATGCTCCGCGAAGGATTCGACGCTAGGTTCCGTGAAGGGGAAATAGCTCGGCTTGAATTTAACCTCGCCCAAGCCAATGGCGCGCGAGAACTCCCTCAAGAACCCCAATAGGTGCCTCAGGTTTATCCCCTCATCCCCTATTATGCCATCCAGCTGAACGAACTCCATCGAGTGCTTCGCATCGAGCACATCGGGCCTGAATACGTTCGAGATGCAGAACATCTTGATCGGGGGCTCCTTGTGGGTTGATAGGTATCTGGCGGAAACGGCGGTTGTCTGCGTCCTCAGGACCAACCTCTCCGAAACGGCCCTGTCCCACCTATACCTCCAACCCCTTGACCCGGTTATCCAGCCATCTTCATGGACCCTCCTCACCTTCTCCATGAGGTCGGGGAACTCTATCCATCCGCTGCCCGGGCTCTTGAGGATATAGCTATCGTGGATCTCCCTGGAGGGATGGTCTTGGGGCTGGAATAGGACATCGAAGTTCCAGAACTCCGTTTCAACGTAAGGCCCCGAGTATTCCTCGAAGCCCATTTCCAAAAGTATCCGCTTCGCCTCCTCCAAGAACTCCATGAAAACGTGCTTCTTTCCCGGGTGGATCTCCGGCGGGGACGCGGTCACATCGTATTCCTTCAGATCCGCCTCCCGCCACTTCCCGCTCCTTATCAACTCCGGCGTTAGCGTTGTTATCCCGCTCTCGATCTCCAAGCCCTCCTCCACGGCCGCCCATCCCGCCCCCGTCAGCTCGAACTCCTTCCGGCTCCTCGGGATCGCCTCCAAGAGGTTTCTGCCCCTCAACAGCGCCGCCGCCTTTCTGCCCTCCTCGTCGAGCTCCTCCAAGATCGCCCAACCCCTCTCCCCAATCTCCCTAAGGAGCCTCTCATCCGCGCCCTCCTCGGGCATGCCCTTGACCTCTAGGAGGAGCTCGTCCCCCTCTTTCACGACCTCCCCCCATCCCTTCCGCTTCACCCATCCTATGGCGATCGAGAGCTTTCCCTCATCGAATCCTAGCAGGCTCGCGAGCCTCTTCACGGGGGG
The DNA here is from genome assembly GCA_038847005.1 of Bathyarchaeia archaeon. Taxonomy (GTDB): domain Archaea; phylum Thermoproteota; class Bathyarchaeia; order 40CM-2-53-6; family CALIRQ01; genus CALIRQ01. Next base: position 3,828 of record JAWCOP010000044.1, read on the forward strand.
CCTCCCGAGCCTGAGGGCCAACTCGACGAGCTTCCTCTCCGGCAATTTGTCCTTGGCGTAAGCCATCCCCTCCTCGGTGGGCTTGAGCAGGTTCATCGTGGAATCGATTATCCGCAAAAAGCCCCTCCGAGAGAGCTCCAAGGATGCCCTCGAGACCGCGGCATCGGGGAGGCCCGTTATTTTCGATAATTGGGATAGTTCGGATCTGCCCCCCAAGCGCCCAAGCGTCGAGAGCAATAGGCCTTCGTTCCTGGGCAACCTCATCCGCGTTCCATTCCCTCGCTCGAATTTGCGCCCTTCCCCGGGGCTCAATTGGGCCATTGGCTAAGGCCCATCTAAATAAACTTATTACTTCGAATCGCGGGAAAGAGCTGCCATCCGGATCCGACCAAAGGGACCCAAAAAAGGGTGCTGGGAGATGAACGAGGAGGAAATGATCGTAACCCCTTGGGAGGTATCGGGGGAGATAGATTACGAGAAGCTCATAAGGGAATTTGGGACTAGGCCGCTCACCGACGATCTGCTCGAGAGGTTGGGGAAATATGCCGGGGGGCTACATATGATGTTAAGGCGAAGGGTGTTCTTCTCCCACAGGGATCTGGACCTGATATTGGATGCATATGATGGGGGGCGCGAGTTCATCCTATACACCGGCAGGGGCCCCTCAGGCCAAACCCATTTGGGGCACTTAGTCCCTTGGATCTTCACGAAGCACCTTCAGGACGTCTTCTCCGCGAAGCTCTACTTCCAGTTCACCGACGATGAGAAGTTCCTGATCTCCAATGAGCTCACCAGGGAGAAGGCCTTGGCCCTGACCTATGAAAATGCCTTGGATGTGATGGCCATAGGATTTGACCCGGAGAGGACCGTGTTGATATCGAATATGAGGAACGCGGGGATCATGTACAACAGAGCGATCGAGATAGCGAGGCACGTGACGTTATCGACGGCGAAGGCCGTGTTCGGATTCAAGGATAGCTCGAACATAGGAATAATATTCTTCCCGGCCCTCCAAGCGGTTCCCTGTTTCCTAGAGTCGATCTTCGAGGGGAGGGATGTCCCATGCCTGATCCCGGCCGCCATAGACCAAGACCCCTATTGGAGGATAACGAGGGACGTCGCGCCCAAGCTGGGGTTCTCGAAGCCGGCCCAGATCCATTGCAGGTTCCTCCCGGGCCTCGGAAAGGGCGGGAAGATGTCCTCCTCCATGCCGGAGACATGCATCTTCACAACGGACGATCCGAAGTCGATAGAGAGGAAGATAATGAATGCCTTCACGGGAGGGGGGGCGACCATCAGCGAGCATAAGGAGCACGGGGGGAGGCCTCACGAGTGTCCCGTATTCCTATACGATTACCTCCTATTCGAAGAGGACGATGAAAAGGTGAACGAGCTGATGGATAAATGCAAGAGGGGGGAGGTCCTTTGCGGGGAGTGCAAAGCGATCGTCTCGGAGAAGGTGAAGCGCTTCATGGAGCGCCATCAGGAGATGAGGGAGAGGGTCAGGGAAATGATAGATGATCAATTCTTGGATAGATACCTAGAGAGGCGCGGTATCAAGCCCTGATGCCCCAGCCGGTGCCGAAGCGGATGGCCTCAAGGGCGCTTGGTGAGCAGTACGAAAAGTATAGGATGGCGGGGAGGATAGCGTCTAGGATCAAGGATCTCTTGCGCAATTCAGTTGAAGAGGGGGGCCTAGCCCTCGAGATTTGCGAAAAGGTGGAGGAGTGGATCGTCGAACTGGGGGGGAGGCCGGCGTTCCCTTGCAATATAGGTATAAACGAGATCGCGGCGCATTTCACCCCAGGCCCGGATGATGGAACCAGGATCCCGGAGAACTCCATAGTGAAGTTGGATTTCGGGGTGCACGTGGACGGATACATAAGCGATAACGCGATCACATACGTATTCAATCCAAAATACGAGCATCTGCGCATCGCGGCCGAGGAGGCCCTGAATAGCGCCACGGATGTCATCAGGGCCGGCTTGAGGGCCTCCGAGATAGGGGCCGTAATAGAGCGGGAGATCATCAGATATGGATGCAAGCCCGTCAGGGATTTGACCGGGCATAAGATGGATAGATACACCATACACGCCGGGAAATCCCTGCCGAACGTTCCAAGCATAAACGGTAGCCGCATCCTCGAGGGGGAGGTCTACGCGATAGAGCCCTTTGCGACCATATCGACCGGGGCCGGGACCGTGGTCGGGCGCGATGGGCAGATATACAGGCTGGTGAAGGAGAAGGGCGTGAGGGATCGCAGGGCCGACGAGATGCTGGATTTCATAAGGAGGGAATATAAAGGACTGCCCTTTGCCCAAAGATGGGTCCTGGGGGCCCGCTTCCCGATGGATTACATCGAGGCGTGGAGGGAGCTTGTGAAGAAGAGGTGCATAGCGCCCTATCCGGTACTCGTGGAGGCGAGCAATGGCCCCGTTGCACAATCCGAGCATACCGTGATAATCTTAAGGGACGGGTGCGAGGTCCTGACCTAGGGGCCTCCCCTATCCTCGGATTCTGCATATATTGAAGTTATGATCATCCTTCCATCGCATTGTTGGCATTGGCCAACCTCGCCGCTCACGTAATCCCCGACTTGGAAACGCCTCACGAGCCTGAAGCCGCATTTCGAGCATTTTATTACGGTGAAGACCTCCGGCGGTGGCTTCAATCGAAGGGCCCGCCTCCTCATCAAG